>CAYPXV010000021.1:0-20211 GCA_964414925.1 uncultured Clostridium sp.
ATTTCGGGTGTTTGATACATTTTTTGATTGAAAAATCGAAATTTAGCGCTTGCTGAACTGAGGTGCACGACGAGCAGCCTTCAAGCCGTACTTCTTTCTTTCTTTCATTCTGGGATCGCGAGTAAGGAAACCTGCTCTCTTAAGAACGGGACGATAATCGGAATCCGCATCAAGCAACGCACGGGAAATGCCGTGACGGATTGCACCGGCCTGACCTGTGTAACCGCCGCCGTAAACGTTCACAAGAACGTCAAACTTACCGACAGTCTTGGTAAGCTCAAGAGGAGCACGAACGATCATCTTGAGGGTTTCATAACCAAAGTAGTCGTCGAGATCTCTCTTGTTGATAACGATTTTGCCTGTACCGGGAACGAGACGTACACGTGCGACAGAACTTTTACGTCTGCCGGTTCCTAAAAACTGAGTAGTTGTCATGATAAAAATCTCCTTCCCAAATTACTTCAATACAAGAACTTCGGGCTTCTGAGCTTCATGCTTGTGGTTAGGTCCGGCGTAAATACGAACCTTAGTAAGCATCTGCCTGCCAAGAGGTCCTTTGGGCATCATACGACGAATTGCTTCGTAAAGAAGGAACTCGGGCTTCTTTGCCAAAAGTTCACGATACTTAGTCTGCTTTAATCCGCCGGGATAACCGGTGTGATGATAGTAGATCTTCTGATCAAGCTTGTTGCCTGTCATAACGATTTTGTCCGCATTGATGATGATAACGTGATCACCGCAGTCAACGTGGGGGGTAAAAATGGGCTTATTCTTGCCACGAAGTATAGAAGCAACCTGAGATGCGAGACGACCGAGCACCATGCCTTCTGCGTCTACAACGTACCACTTACGCTCCATGGTCTCTGCTTTTGCCATATAGCTTTTCATGCCATGTCCTCCAAGAGTATGTAGAATTTCTTAATTGTTCGCTAAGATTTCCGACAACGGACGGGGCTGGTGACCGCAATCCTCCACCATAAGCAAAGCACGATGAAGATTCTAACTTATTAATCCGTTTTTGTCAAGTGTTTATTTTGATTTTTATGCCCCGAAACGCAAATATATTTACTTCCCGAAAAGAAATGACGATTTATATCCGAGAGGTATTTATTTTTTTTAAAGATTATGATAAAATAGCTCCCAATAAGTGTGTGAACGCTTGTTTACACAAAAGGAAAGGAGATTTAAAATGAGTATTCCTTCTTCGGTAACACCGACTGTCTTCCCGACAGAACACATACTCATAGTAACACTGTTGTCATTTGTTGCTTATTTGCTTATTGCGGCATTTTATTCTTCAATAAAACAAAAAAATGCTTTGCTGAACAACGGTGCAATTGACAAGGACGATAAGCTTACCGTTGCATGGGTGCTTGTTGCGGCATTTGCTTTAAGAGTGGTTCTTTCTCACTACATTGTCGGTCATGCTTTTGACATACGCTGTTTCGTATTGTGGGGTGACAGAGCTGCGTCACAGCCTCTTTCTACCTTTTATACAGGTGGATTTGCGGACTATCCCCCGGGTTATATCTACATCCTCGGACTGATGTCCAAAATTTCATCGCTTTTAGGTCATTCGGTCTATCTGGCAGACGGAAGCTATGACCTTGTGAATGTACTTTTGATTAAACTGCCCAGCATTTTGGCTGACCTTGCAGCATCGTATCTCGTTTATAAGCTTGCAAGAAAGAAGCTTCGCTTTGCTCCTTCGGTGGCATTGATGGCTCTGGCTGCGTTTAATCCTGTTTTCCCCTACATTTCGGGCGCATGGGGACAAATCGATATGATTTTATCATTTCTTCTTGTTTGTTCCGCTTTGCTTCTTATTAATAATAAGCCCATCTGGTCAGGTGTTGTTTACGGTTTTTCAATTTTGATGAAACCTCAGGCATTGATGATGGGACCACTGCTTGCGCTTGCCTTTATTCTGTACATCTTTGATGATAATTTCTTCACTGCTTTCGGGATAAAGTGTAAGGACAGTAGGGGGAAAAGATTTTTAAAAACCGTTATCGCCGTTATTTGTGCATGTACAATGATTGTCGTTACCGCTCTCCCGTTCGGCTCGGAGGAAATGCCGTGGTATGAAATCATCCTTCAAAAGTACCTGGGAACCGCCACCTCGTATGACTATGCAACCATTAACGCCTATAATTTCTTTGCTCTTATCGGTGCTAACTGGAAAAAAGTCGGAGATATTGCTTTCCTCGGAATAAGCTATGAAGCTATGGGAATTGTAGGTATGGTTTTCAGCGTGGGATTCAGTGCGCTCACTTTCATCATCGGAAGAAAGAAAAACAGGGGTGCTTTTTTCCTCTCCGCTGCCTACTTATTCGCATCCATCTTTACTATAGGACACTATATGCATGAAAGATACATCGTTCCCGTTCTGCTGATGCTTATCGTTGCGTACATCTACTATTCGGATAAGCGACTGTTGTACTTGGCTGTAGGGTATACGCTGCCTATTTTCCTGAATTGTATTTGCGCTTTTTACTACGGTCAATTGACTTCGTACAGGCTTTATTGGGATGAAAGACTTGTGACAGATTGTTCGGTCATGATTGTATTGGCATTCTGTTACTTTACTTTTGTTATTGTCAAAATCATGTTAAAGGATAAAGTTAAGGAAGATGTATTTCTACCTGAAACAAACTGAAAGGAGTAAAAAATGTTTCATCGTAAAAGCATACTTGTAATTATTTTTGCACTCATTGTCGCTCTGTGCTTTTCTTCGATAGCAGTTGTCGCCGACGGTGATAATTTAGCGAAGAACGGAGACTTTGAGAAACTAAATTCGGATGGATTGCCGAAAAACTGGACCTTTAAAGCCTACTATGAAGATGGAAATGTTTCTTCGTACTGTGTCGAAAATGACTCACAACGCGGAAATGTCGTGAAAATCACAAATAACCAAGAAAACGATGCCAGATTCTACCAGTCTGTTTCGGTTAAACCCGGCAAAACATATAAAATCAGTTGCTACGTTAAGACCCAAAATGTTTCGGGTGACGTCGGAGCTAACATAGGTTTTGAAGCTATTGCCACAAGAAGTTCCGGTGTAATCGGTACTTCCGATTGGACTTATATTGAAATAATCGCTACGGCGGGAGATAAACAAAAATCGGTTGACATCGGCATAAGACTCGGCGGATTCGGCGCAACCTGTACAGGTACGGCATGGTTTGATGATTTTCAAGTCGTCGAAACGTCTTCGACTGCAAATGCAGTAAGCATGGGTACTTCTTCAAATTCAAGCAGCAATAAAAACGATAACTCGTCAAGCTCCACAGTGTCAAGCTCTGAATATAACGAGGTTACAGCAAGAACCAAAATGGCAATAATTATGCTTTCGGTCTTTATTATTGCGCCCGTGGCAATTTATTTCCTGTTAGGCTACGAACATTCGAATTCAAAACGTATGAAGAATCCGTATCCCAAAACCCAGGCTCAGCTTGCTCCGTCAATCTTTGACACGACCCCCAGTCTGCCCGATAAGACGGATACCAAACTTCATTATACGAAGAAGGATTGGATTTTTGTAATCGGCTTGACCGTATTGTACACTTTCGTTGCCCTGATTAATCTGGGTTCATTGAAGGCAACCGAAAGTTATTGGGAAGGTTCAAACGGTGCTACGGCCACGATTTATTTCAATGAACCTGTTGTTGTAAACCGAATGACTCAAAACAGCGGCATATCGAACGATTCGTCATATACCGTCACATCCGATAACGGTGCATCGTTCAGCTACGATGTCGAGTACGGTGCTATGTACCGTTGGTCACAGGTGACAGGCGCAAGCGGTTCGTCAATAAAACCTTTCGGCGATCAAAAGACTTCTTCCGTTACAGTCAGCGTAACCAAGGGTAAGGTGGTCTTAAATGAGATTGCATTTTTCGATGCGGAAGGAAATATTATTTCGGTTTATGCAAATGACGAAAATTCAAACTTGTTGATAGATGAACAGGAGTCTGCATCCGAATACCGTAACGCCATGACAGGCATGTACTTCGATGAACTGTACCACGCAAGAACCGCATATGAAGGACTTCACGGTATGTCGATTTATGAGTGGACACATCCTCCTCTCGGAAAACAACTTATAAGCATCGGTATAGCTATTTTCGGAATGTCGCCCTTCGGGTGGCGCATAATCGGTACGCTGTTCGGTGCTGCTATGATTCCCGTAATGTACGCATTCGGGAAACGTCTTTTTGGTGGAAGATCCGAGCTTGCATTGCTGGCGGCAGGTCTTTTGGCTTTTGACTTCATGCACTTCTCTCAAACGAGAATCGCCACAATCGATACTTACGGTGTGTTCTTTAATCTGTGCATGACCTACTATATGTATAAATTCATAAAGATGGATTTGGGCGATGATTTCAAATCCACATTGCTTCCGCTTGCACTTTCAGGTATCTTCTTCGGAATAGGTTGTTCAAGCAAATGGATTTGTATTTATACAGGTGCGGCACTTGCCGTAATGTTCTTTACAAAGCTTATCACTCTTTGGATAAAGGCTCATAAAATCAACGAGAAGGTTAAGGCAAAGGGATATTCGCAGGCGGAAATGCAGCATCCTGCAATTCAAAACGCAAAGAAATTTACCGCACGTGCCATTGCAACATGCGCTTATTGCGTCATATTCTTTGTCATAGTTCCTGTAATGATTTACATGGCTTCATATGTCCCGTATTGGAAGGGTGAATGGAAGCAGAGTGCTATAGACAAAAAAGTAAATATGCTCCATGCAACAGGTCAGCTGGCTCAGGATGAAACTGCAGGTGAGGAGATTCTCACTTTCTCCGACAAAGCCAAAGCTTATGTAAACGGTGTTATTAAAAACCAGAAAGATATGTACAGCTACCATAGCGGTCTTGAAGCAACACATAGCTATCAGTCCTCGTGGTATGAGTGGCCTTTGAGCAATCGTCCGGTCTGGTTCTATCTGGGGCAGGATGCAGACTCTACTAAGGCAGGCACTATAAGTACATTCGGTAATCCCGTTGTTTGGTGGGCTTGCTTTATAGGTACCTTGACATTGGTTCGGATGTTCCTTCGCGGAAGAATCAAACTCAATAATGAAGTGTTCTTCATCCTGGTTTCAATGGCATCCGCTATTTTGCCATGGATGTTGGTATCAAGATGCGTATTCCTGTATCACTATTTTGCAACGGTTCCGTTCATAATACTTGCCTCGGTTTATGTACTGAAACATTACGAGGATAAGTATTATTACTTCGAACTTGAAGACGGTGCTGCTTTACCGAATAAAAAGAAGGGAATACTGGCAGTAAAATGGGTATGGCTTGCGCTTGCGGTCGTTCTGTTTGCCATTTACTATCCCGTTATCAGCGGATTACATGTCAGCAAAAGTTACATCAAAGCCTTGCAGCTTTTGCCTACATGGACTTTCCTCGGCTCATGGCCCGTTGCTTTTAAATAATAAAGTGTGAGGTGCGATATGGAAAAACGTAGTTTCTTGCAATTTATAAAATTTGCATTGGTGGGCTTGAGTAATACCATCATCGATATAATCGTTTCCTTCATACTTAATGCCATTTTCAATTGGTATTATGTTGCAAAGGTGATAGGCTATTGCTGCGGTATCTTGAACAGCTACTTGCTCAACAGCAGATGGACATTTAAAACCGAACGTCGAAATGACATAAGAGAGAAGCTTACTTTTGTTGCCGTAAACCTCGTCGTTCTGCTTATTTCCCTGCTCCTGATGTACCTTGCATCGGATAAAGTATGGAATCTGACAGGTTGGTGGGAGACACTTCCGCTTCCCGAATTTGTCCTGAAATTGGTGGATGGAGAGCGTTTCTGCACACTTATTTCAACGGTTATTTGTATCGTTATAAACTTTGTGGGAAATAAACTTTTCGTATTCAACAAAACAAATAATTGATTCTTTATGCCGAACGGTTCTGTGCCGTTCGGCAAATTCCCTTTTATACACTGATAAAATATGGAGGAAAAATGCTTGCGCGAATAAGGAGCTACGGCTTGGTAGGCTTGAACGGATACCCCGTAACGGTTGAGGTAGACCTTACCTTCGGTATGCAAAAATTTGAGGTTGTCGGTCTGCCCGATAATGCTATAAAGGAGTCAAGGGAAAGAGTTCGCTCTGCCATTATCAACTCGGGTTATGATTTTCCCGTAATGCGTATTGTCGCAAACTTGGCTCCCGCAAATGTTAAAAAGGAAGGCTCAATTTACGACTTGCCGATTGCAGTCGGCTTACTGTCCGCCGCTACACAACTGAAAAACATTAATCTGGATGATTGGATAATGTTCGGTGAACTTGCTTTGGACGGTTCAGTTCGAGGTGTCAACGGTGCGCTTGCAATGCTCATCGATGCAAAACAGAGGGGATTTACCAAAGTGATTCTTCCTAAAGAGAATGCAATGGAAAACGTTCACCTTGACGGAGTAACGGTAATTCCCGTCAGCTCTCTTACCGAAACAATGCTCTTTCTTCAAGGTCTTATTCAAATCGAACCGCTTCGATTTGCAAAATGGGAACCCAAACAAACAGGCTTTGATGCCGACTTTGCTTGGATAAAAGGACAGCAGGCGGCAAAGCGTGCTGCGCAAGTCGCTGCCGCAGGCGGACATAACATCCTTTTTATCGGTACTCCCGGTTCGGGAAAAACCATGCTTGCAAGAAGTATTCCGTCAATTTTACCGCCTCTTTCAAATGAAGAAGCACTGGAAATAACGAAAATCCATTCCGTCTCGGGAATGCTTAAGGGTAATTCGGGTATAGTCTCGCAAAGACCGTTCAGATCTCCACACCATTCTGCATCGATTCCCTCAATTGTCGGCGGCGGTACGAGAGCTTTGCCCGGAGAAATAAGTCTTGCGCATTATGGTGTTCTGTTTCTGGACGAATTTGCTGAATTTCCTAAATCTGTAATAGAAGCACTGCGTCAGCCGATGGAGGATGGGTTTATTTCGGTAACGAGAACTGCCGCAAAAACCGAGTATCCGGCACAATTTATGCTCGTTACGGCTATGAATCCGTGTCCGTGCGGCAACTACGGCTCAAGAACCAAACAATGCAGATGTTCAAAATTTCAGATAGAACGCTACATGAATAAAATAAGCGGTCCGGTCCTTGACAGAATCGATATTCATGTTGAAATGATAGATGTTTCATATGACGATATTACGGAAAAGAAGCAGGGAGAAACCTCTGCCGAAATAAGGGAGAGAGTAACAAGAGCAAGACTTTTGCAGTGTCAAAGATACAAAGATGACGGAATCTTATTTAATGCGCAGCTTAACTCAAAACTCTTAAACAAATACTGCGTACTTTCTTCCGATGCGGAAAAGCTTTTGCGTATCTCACAAGAAAAATTAGGACTATCTGTAAGGGCATATACCAGGATTTTGAAGGTAGCAAGAACTATCGCAGACCTTGCAGAGGAAGATACAATTTCGCAAATGTCACTTGCCGAGGCATTGCAATACAGGTCGATAGACGGTAAATATTGGGGAAGACAATGAATTATTCATACGAAGAAAAACTTTACATCTGGTTAAGCATGGTCTATGAAATGGGTGCTGCCGCAGCGCATAAACTCGTCAATTACTGTGGTTCAGCTGAAAAACTGTATCAGACAGTTATTAACGATTGGCGTTCGCTTGAAACAAAGATCAAAGATGCAAGAGCCGTGAAACTCAGGAATTTGTCATCAATGGAACAAATCGACGGGTTTATCGATAAGCTTGAATCAAATAATATAAGAGCCGTTACTTTTAAAAGCAAAGAATACCCTCAACAACTGAAGGAGATTTATGATCCGCCACTGGTACTGTATGTCAGGGGTAATAAAAAACTCGATTCCGCCAAAATTCCCTTTGCCGTCATAGGCACAAGGCATTGCACAGAGTACGGTGAACATATGTCAAAAATGTTTGCCAAAACCTTTGCCGAGAACGGAATGACTGTTGTTTCGGGCTTGGCATATGGCTGTGATGCATTCGCCGCACAGGGAGCTTTGAGTTGTCCTGACAGCTCATTTCCTACTGTTGCAGTGCTGGGGCAAGGTGTAATGATCGATAAAAACGATTCAACTTCCCGTTTGATAGGTCAAATTATAGAACGAGGCGCTGTCATAAGTGAACTTCTTCCATTTAGCAGAGCTACTAAAGGATCATATCCTATGCGCAATCGCATAATCAGCGGCATGAGCCTGGGACTGCTCGTGGTTGAAGCGGGAGAAAAAAGCGGTACTATGATTACCGCAAATGCCGCAATGGAACAGGGGAGGATGGTTTTTGCATTGCCGGGTAGAATAACCGACAGAATGAGCATGGGAACCAATTATTTGATTAGAGCAGGAGCTGCACAGGCTGCTTACGATACGCAGGATATTCTGGACTACTTTAACATATCGACGCCTGCCGGTGCAGTAAAAAATGAAAATACTCAAAACGATGAGATAGCCGACGCATTGGACGGTGACATCAGGATAATCTATGATTTGCTCCGAAAAGGTGATAAATCCTTTGACGAAATCGCAGATTTGTCCGGGTTTTCCGCTCCTAAGCTAAATTTATACTTGACAGAATTGGAATTTTCGGGTTTAATTATACAACTGCCGGGTAGAGTCTATTCCGTGAGATAGTCCGGCTATATGGATTTTTACAGTTAATCTACTAAGGAGATAATTCTTTTAAGAATTTAATATTAAAATGGCTAAAACACTTGTTATCGTCGAGTCTCCGTCGAAGGCTAAGACGATAGAAAAATACCTCGGTACAGGTTATAGGGTTATCGCTTCCAACGGTCATGTCAGAGATTTGCCCAAAAGCCAGCTGGGTGTTGATGTCGATAACAATTTTACACCTAAATACATTACCCTCAGAGGTAGAGGCGAAGTTATAGACCGTATTCGTAAAGAAGCTAAGTCCGCTAATAAAATTGTTCTCGCAACAGACCCTGATAGGGAAGGTGAAGCTATTTCTTGGCATCTTTCGAAAATGTTAGGCATCGATGAAAATACTCCCTGCCGAGTTGTATTCAATGAAATAACGAAAAATGTAATAAAAAAATCTATCGATAAGCCGAGAACAATTGATATGGCATTGGTTGATTCACAGCAGGCAAGGCGTGTTCTTGACAGACTTGTCGGCTATAAACTAAGTCCGTGGTTATGGGCAAAGGTTCGTAAAGGACTGTCTGCCGGTAGGGTTCAATCCGTCGCAACAAAGCTTATTTGCGAACGTGAACGTGAAATACTCGATTTTGTTCCGCGTGAATACTGGACGATATTTGCCAAACTTAAACAGGGTAAAAAGGTATTTGACGCCAAGTTTATCGGTATAAACGGTAAGAAAGTTGAATTAAACAATAAAGAAGATGCCGACAGGATTATTGCATTAAGCGAAAAAGCCGAATACATCGTAAAGGATGTAAAGACAGGCAATCGTTCTCGTCATGCTCCTGCACCGTACACGACCAGCAGTATGCTCCAGGATGCCTCAAACAGAGCAGGTATGCCTTCAAAGAGAACCATGCTCTGCGCTCAACAGTTGTATGAAGGCGTGGATGTACTCGGCAAAGGCAGCATCGGTCTTATAACTTATATGCGTACCGACTCGGTTCGTATTTCAAGTGAAGCACAACAGGCGGCATTGAATTTCATAGGTGAAAAGTTCGGCGCTGCTTATGTACCGGCAACCCCGAATGTTTACAAGGGAAGAAACAATGCTCAGGATGCTCACGAAGCAATACGTCCTACCGATGTTACGCTGACACCTGATATGCTTAAACCTTATCTTGACGCAGGACAGTTCAAATTGTATAAGCTCATTTACGAACGTTTCCTTGCAAGTCAGATGAGTGATGCTCGGTACGAAACCATCGCCGTATCGATTGATACTGACACAGAAACGGTTTGCAATTACCGTGCAAGCGGTGCTGTAAAACTCTTTGACGGGTTTACCGTCATTTACTCAACTGCCGCAGATGATGAGGAAACGGGTAAAAAGACTACCCCCATTCCTAAGCTTGAAGTAGGTGATAAACCTGCATTGGAACAGGTAATTCCAAAACAGAACTTTACCGAACCTCCGGCACGCTACACCGAAGCTTCTCTTGTTAAAACACTGGAAGAACTCGGCATAGGCAGACCAAGCACTTATTCGCCGACTATTTCAACTATAGTGGACAGAGGCTATGTCGTTAAAGAAAAGAAGATGCTGACCCCCACCGAACTGGGTTTCATAGTTACTAAATTGATGGAAGACAATTTCAGCGATATAGTTGACGTCAAATTTACCGCCGATATGGAGGCAAAGCTTGACTCCGTTGAGGAAGGTAATTCCGATTGGCAAAGTGTTATTTCGGACTTTTATGCTCCTTTTAAAGAAGAATTGGATAGGGCATTTGAACAGACCGAAAAGGTAGTAATTGAGGATGAGGTGTCCGATATTCCGTGTGAAAAATGCGGTGCGATGATGGTCTACAAGCACGGTAGGTACGGCAAATTCCTTGCCTGTCCCAACTTCCCGGAATGCAGAAGCACTAAGACTATACTGGAAAAAATAGGCGTTAAATGCCCGAAGTGCGGAGCGGAAATAGTCAAGCGTCACGGCAGAAAACGTAATTTCTACGGTTGTGAACGCTACCCCGATTGCGATTACGTTTCATGGGATATGCCGACAAATGACAACTGCCCGCAATGCGGTGAGAGATTGGTCAGAAAGATCGGTCCCAAAGGTGCTTATATAACCTGTTCCAATAAGGAATGTAAGTTTGTTTTGCGTAATAAGCAAGAAGAATAATCATAATGATCAAGGAGCAAATAATGTCGGTTAATGTTATCGGGGCAGGTCTTGCGGGATGTGAATGTGCTGCATTTCTTGCCAATCATGGAATACAGGTTAGGCTTTTCGAAATGAAACCCGAAAAGCGTTCTCCGGCTCATTCGGATGACGGATTCGCCGAATTGGTCTGCTCCAATTCCCTGCGCTCGGATAAGCTTGATAATGCCGCAGGGCTTCTGAAACAGGAACTCAGAATGCTCGGCTCGCTTATTATGCAATGTGCGGATAAATGCAGCGTGCCGGCAGGAGGAGCTCTTGCTGTTGACAGAAAGAAGTTTTCCTCAATGGTCACGGATGCAATAAAGAATAATCCGAATATAGAGGTTATTTGCTCGGAAGTTACCCAAATTCCTTCAGACCCTACCGTAATTGCAACAGGTCCGCTGACGGACGGAAAACTTTTAAAGTCAATTGAAGCTTTGCTTGGCGACAGTTTACATTTTTTCGACGCCGCAGCACCGATTGTCACGGCGGAGTCTCTTGACATGAGCAAAGTCTTTTCCGCTTCCAGATACAACCGCGGAAACGATTACCTTAATTGTCCGATGACAAGACTGGAGTATTTTAAATTTATCCGTGCTTTGACGGAAGCCGAAACCGCTCCGCTTCGCAACTTTGAATCGCCTAATGTGTTTGAAGGATGTATGCCTGTTGAAATAATGGCTTCAAGGGGTGATTTAACCCTTGCATACGGTCCCATGAAACCCGTAGGTTTTGATGATATTCGTGCTTCTGATGGAAAAAAACCGTTCGCTCTTGTTCAGCTTAGGAAGGAAAATCTTGAGGGAACTATGTACAATATCGTCGGCTTTCAGACTAATCTGAAGTTTAATGAGCAACGTCGTGTTTTCGGAATGATTCCCGGACTGGAAAACGCAGAGTTTGTTCGCTACGGCGTTATGCATAGAAATTCATTCCTTAATTCACCCAAACATCTGTCCCCGTATTACAGCCTTAGGTCAAGACCCGAACTTTTCTTCGCAGGACAGATTACAGGTGTAGAAGGTTATTTGGAAAGTGCGTCCGCAGGATTTGTTGCCGGCGTTAATATGGCAAGATTCGTTAAAGGGAAAGATACATTGGACTTTACAAGAAAAACAGCAATAGGTGCGCTTGCCCACTATGTGAGTGAGTATAACGGAAGTTCGTTCCAGCCGATGAATGTTAATTTCGGTTTTATGGAAACGCTCCTCAATGCACCGAGAGAAAAATTAAAAAGATTTTTGGCAATTTCGGAAAGGGCTCTTGAACATATCGAAACAATACGCCCTTTGGTTTTAAATACATAAAGAACGGAGAATTGGAAATAATATGGAGATAAGAGGAACTACCATATTGGGTGTAAGGCGCAACGGTGAGTGCGCCATTGCCGGTGACGGTCAAGTCACTTTCGGCGAAAATACTATAATGAAACGTACTGCAAAGAAAGTCAGACGTATCTATGATAATAAAGTCGTTATCGGTTTTGCCGGTACGGTTTCAGATGCTTTTACGCTTTCCGAACGATTTGAAACAAAGCTCCAGAAACACGGCGGAAGTTTGAGACGTGCTGCCGTTGATTTGGCTATGGATTGGAGAGAGGATAAGGCTGCAAGAAAGCTTGATGCACTTTTGATTTGCGCAGATAAGGAGGATATGCTTATCGTTTCGGGTACAGGTGAAGTCATTGAGCCCGATGACGGTATTGCCGCTATCGGTAGCGGTGGCATGTATGCTCTTTCGGCTGCAAAGGCTCTGATGGAAAATACCGACCTTTCCGCCGCGGAAATAGCGGAAAAGGGTTTGAACATTGCCGCCGATATTTGCATCTATACCAACTCCAATATTATCGTCGAGAGAGTTTGAACGGAGGCATTATGTTTACACCGAAACAGATAGTTGATGCATTAGATAAGTATATCATAGGACAGGATGACGCAAAACGTACAGTTGCCATTGCACTTCGCAACAGATATCGCAGAAGTCGTCTTTCACCCGAAATGCAAGAGGAAATAATTCCTAAGAATATCATCATGATTGGACCTACAGGTGTAGGTAAAACGGAAATAGCAAGGAGACTGGCTAAACTTGTCGATGCTCCGTTTGTTAAAGTCGAAGCTACAAAATTTACCGAGGTTGGTTACGTCGGACGTGACGTTGAATCCATGGTAAGAGAGCTTGTAGATGCAGCAATCCATCTCGTTAAGAGCAGATGGGAAGCTAAAGTTAAAATCGTTGCCGAGGCAGCGGCGGAACAACGTCTTGTGGATTTGCTCATGAATAACGGGGTTAAACCCCGCACCAATAATGACGGTAACTATTCTATGCTGCAAAGACTGCTTGGACCCGTTGCCGGTAGCATGAATGATACTCAAGTGAATAACAGTGAGCCGGAGGTAAATTCGGAGGAATTAAAAGGTAAGCGTGAGCGTATTACCGCCGAACTTCGTAACGGTATGCACGAAAACGATATGATTGAGGTTGAAGTTACCGAAACGCAACAGGGCAATGATACAATGCTTGCTTTGGGTGTTGATCTCAATATGAACGAAATGTTCGGAGGAATTTTACCCAAAAAGACAAAGCACAGAAAAGTCACCGTTGCCGAGGGAAGAAGAATCCTTATTTCCGAGGAAATCGAAAAGCTTATAGATATGGATGATGTCATAAGAGAAGCCATTGATAAGGCAGAGCAGGGCGGCATTATCTTTATCGATGAGATTGATAAGATTGCGGCAGCAGGTGCAGGTTCTTCACATGGTCCGGACGTTTCGCGCGAAGGCGTCCAACGTGACATACTTCCCATAGTCGAAGGCTGTACCGTATCCACAAAATACGGTCCTGTCAAAACGAATTATATGCTGTTTATAGCAGCAGGTGCGTTCCATGTTTCAAATGTGGATGACCTTATCCCCGAACTGCAAGGTCGTTTTCCCATTAAGGTTGAACTTAAACCTTTAACCATAGAGGATTACGAACACATTTTGACAAAACCGCATAATGCAATAATCAAGCAGTACACCGCAATGCTCGAAACGGATAATATTCATTTGAATTTCGATGATTCCGCTATCCGTGCAATTGCTCTGCATGCGTATTATGCAAATGAAAACAGTGAAAACATCGGTGCAAGACGTTTGCATACGATTGTTGAAAATTTGTTGGAGGATATTTCGTTCAATGCAACAGGCGATCATCCGATGATCGATGTTGAAATCGATGAAAGATATGTTAAAGAACATCTTTCAAAGACAGGCGAAAATGATGTAGATAGATACATTATCTGATTAAGAACGAATCCCTTCGCCGAATAAAAGCAAAGGAGGAGAGCATGCAATGAATAACAGACATGTTGAAAGATGCTTGCTTTCATTCGCCCTTGCCGCAGTCATGATTACCGCTGCTATAATGGCAGGATGTTCAAATGCAAAGGCAAACGGCGAAAACAATACACCCCCCCCCGAAACCTCATGTGGGGCTTCAACGATTTCACCGGAAATCACTTCGACTCCGATGGATACGGCAATACCGAGTTTAACACCGAGTCCTACACCCGAATTGACCGAGACAGTAACTTTGTTGCCGACACCGGATGATGAAAGACTTGATGCCGAGGAAAAACATAACCCGGTCAGAACTCCCGAGCCTTTCAAAGAAATGAACTATGTTGAAGGTTATGTTAACGAGCAGTATGTAAATTTGAGGGCTGAACCGTCAATGGATGCCGACATAATCAAAACTTTCCCATTGGGGACGTCGCTGTATGTAACAGGCAGAAATGACGAGTGGTTTAGAGTGGAAATAGGTGAGTACACCGGTTATATGGCAAGACCGTATGTTAAACTCGGCTTTTATGAAACACCGAAACCAACGGTTAAGCCTACGCCTAAGCCCGGCGGTTCTTCAAACATGTATACCGTGTATGAGGGACAGTTTAACGATTATGAAATAAGGCTTGTCGCTGCAATAATTCATCTCGAAGGTCCCGGTAGCTCCAATGTAGCCTATCGTGCATTGGCAAGCGTCGTTCTGAATCGTGTAATGAATAATTCCGGTAATTTCCCCAATAACGTTGAAGGCGTCTTGTTTCAAAAGGGACAGTTCGGCTACAGCAGAGAAAAATTGGAATCAACAACTCCGAACTCCGCTGCGCTTGCCGCTGCAAAATATGTTTTTTCATCGCATGGCTCTACGTTGCCTAAAAAGGTTCTGTTCTACAGAGCATCGTATCTGGGCATAGAATGGACCAATTATACCCGCTTCTATGCTACAATCGGTGCCAATAATTACTACTACGGAATAAAGTATTATTAATAACAATTCCGTGTTCAGGGAAGAATAATACCGCATTTCAATCAGAAAGGTGGTATTATTTTTTTATGAAAGCAGTTATTATGGCAGGTGGCGAGGGTACAAGACTCAGACCCGTTACATGCACTATGCCAAAACCTTTGGTGCCCTTACTTAACAAACCGATTATCGATTATACGATGGAGCTTTTAAAAAAGCATGGAATCGACAGAGCTGTTTGTACGGTAAGATATATGGCGGATGACATAAAAAATTATGTCGGTAACGGTGTGCGCTGGAATATCGATTGCGATTTTGTCGAGGAAGACAAACCTCTGGGAACAGCAGGCGGTGTGGCTTTAGCTGTTAATGCCGAGGACGAAGAAATACTTGTAATGAGCGGAGACGGTATAACGGATTTGAATATTTCAAAGCTTATTGCCGAACACAGAAAAAGTCATGCCGATGCAACAATTGTCCTGAAGAAAGTTAAATGTCCGACGGAGTATGGTATTGCTGTATTGAATGATGATAATACGATAAACAGTTTTATCGAAAAACCGGAATTAAGCGAGGTGTTCAGTGACTTGGCAAATACCGGTATTTATGTAATTGCGAAAAAGGCATTTGAGCTTATTCCGCCGAATACGGAATACGATTTTTCCAAACAGCTTTTCCCGAAAATGCTCAGTCTCGGCATGAAAATATGTGGCTATGTCACAAACGATTATTGGTGCGATATTGGCAATATCTCCGAGTATAGACGTGCCCAGAGAGATATGCTCGACGGAAAGGTTAAATTCGATTCCTTTGCAAGAAACTACTCCGGAATTTATGTTGAAGCAAATGCCGAAATTGCAAATAATGCCGTTTTTATCCCTCCTTGCTATATCGGCGGTAATTCAATTATCGAAGACAATGCCGTCATCGGACCATATGCTGTAATCGGCAGTAACGTCATAGCTAAAGGGGGATGCAATGTCAAAAATTCTATCGTGTTCCAAAATGTACTGCTTGGTGTTAAAACACAACTGCGGGGTGCGGTTGTCTGCGAAAAAGCACTTCTAAGAGATAAAACACAGGTTTTCGAAAACAGTATAGTCGGAGCGGGAAGTGTTGTCGGAGAATCAACGTCCATTATGAACGGCATAAGTGTTTGGCCCGATAAGAAACTTGATGAAGGCTTAAAGTACAATCAAAACATTATATGGGGCAGTCCCAATTATTCCGTAAGCTTTCGTAACGGTGCGGTTGAAGGCTATTTCGATAAAGAACTTACTCCGGAAACTGTCCTGCGATTGGCTGCGGCATTCACATCTTCCATCAAAGACGCAAAGACGATCCTTGTCTCTTGTGACGATGAACCGGTATCGGCTCTTTCGGCATCGGCTGCCACTGTCGGCGTTACCGCACACGGAGTTAACGTTATTTGTGCAAAACCGTTGAGTAGGGCAGCGTTTACCTATGCTGTTCAAAATAAAAAAACGGATGGCGGCATCTATATCCTTGCCGACTCAAAGTACCACGGTCGTTTTATAATGGTTGATTCAACGGGAACGGAACTCGATAATTCAAAACTTCGATCGCTCAGATTTAATTTCTTAACAGGTGAACAAAAACCAATGCAGCAAAACAAAATCGGAGAAATTGAAGATGTCGAACAGATTAATCATGATTTTTTAAATAATCTCTCGAAACTAATCAACGTCGAGCAGATAAAAAAGTCAAAAATAAATTTGATGCTAAATTGTAATGCAACGGAATTTAATAACATTTCAAGCATATTAAACCCGTTAGGGCAGAAAGTCGAGAAAAGTAATTTGCTTGTTCCGCATGACGAAAATACGATTTCAATAGCCTTCAACTCAAATGATAAGCCTGCTGTAGCTTTTTTATCAAATCCAAACGGAGTATCGGATTATTCAACGGTCTTTACGTTGATTGCCGCAGACGGCATTGAAAGAAGTCATTTGCGAAGTATAACAATTCCGATCACCGTTGCAGAGGAACATAAACACTATTTGGAATCATTGGGCGTAAAAATAAACTGCGACTGCGAAGATAACTTTAAACTTAAAAAATCAGCGTATAAAAATAACGACTACTATGCTCCTTTGTATGAAGTCGAAGCAATGACACTAAAATTAACGGAGCTGTTTTCGATCGGTAGGTTACAGGAGCTTGTAAGAAAAATTCCCCATGTTTTTGTAATTGAAAAACAAATAAACGCAACAAAAAACGATATCGGTTATCTATTGAGAAAACTGGCAGAATCGGAAAAGACAAGCGATATGCAAATGCTGGACGGATTAAAAATAAAAACGGAAAGAGGTTGGGTAATCGTAAAACCTCTGGTCGGAAGCAGAACATCTTTAAGAATAATCGCAGGTTCGGCAGTCAGTGAATTTGCCGAAGAAATCTCAATCGAATTTGTCGATAAACTTGAAAAATTAAAATCTAAATCGTGATAATATTTTAAACAGAATTAATTCCTATTCGATAAAACCCCCTTGGCTAAAACTAAGGCAGTTGTATAACGAACTGTTCCCGTCTGTGATTTTATCCTCATAGACGGGAATTTTTTTGATTGACTTTATAAGAGCAAAGGGTATAATAAAATCAATGTTTTAGAATGAGCATTATATAACGATTCGACGTCTAATCCGAACAGAACAAAGGGGGTTAATTGAATTGAAAAAGAACATCAATCAAAAACTTATGCTGATTGCGACCATAGGCTTGAGTTTTGCGGGAATAATCTTTATCTGTCTGTCAATTTTTGACTATAAAAGAATATGGACATTGCCGACTGCATTGACTTGCGTGACACTTTCCATGTTGTTTCAAATAATTTTCAGGCAAAAGAACAGCTAAAAACCGGTGCAAAAAACAAAAGAAGGTGACTATCGAAAATGTTAAACAACTCACTTATTTTATACATTCACGGTAAAGGGGGTACGGCAGAGGAAGCCGAACATTATGAAACTCTATTCCCCGATTGCGATGTGATTGGCTTTGATTACAAAGCTGAAACACCGTGGGATGCAAAGTCGGAATTTCCGATTGCATTTCAAAACCTATCGGCTGACTACGAGCGTATAATCTTGATTGCTAACAGCATTGGTGCATACTTTTCCATGTGCGCTTTGCCGCAGGAAAAGATTGAAAAAGCTTATTTTATTTCTCCCATTGTCGATATGCAAAAGCTGATTCAAAATATGATGATGTGGGCAAATGTGACCGAGGATGAGTTACAAAAAAAGGAAATAATCAAAACCACATTCGGAGAAACTCTGTCATGGGACTATCTCTGCTATGTCAGAAATCACCCTGTCTGTTGGAATGTTCCTACCGAAATTCTGTACGGCGAGAATGACAACTTGACCGATAGGGAAACTATAACAACTTTTGCAAATCAACATAACGCAACTTTAACCGTTATGAAAAACGGTGAACATTGGTTTCATACGTCGGAGCAGATGCAATTTCTGGATGGCTGGATAATTAGAAAACACAGTAGCACAATAGAAACAAAACGTCTCATTCTGCGTCCATGGCGTGAAGAAGATGCGGAAAGTTTGTATGAATATGCAAAAGACCCCGATGTCGGTCCGATTGCCGGATGGCAACCGCATAAATCCGTAGAAGAAAGTCTTTACATCATTCGAAATGTGTTGAATGGTTCAGAATGTTATGCGATATGCGAAAAGGAAAATAATAAGGCAATCGGTAGTATTGAACTTATGTTAAATGACCACACGAATATTACCGACAAAGATGATGAATGCGAACTCGGATATTGGCTTGGCAAGCCATTTTGGGGTAGGGGATATATGCCCGAGGCTGTAGAGGCAATTCTTCATCATGCCTTTGAAGATATGGGAATGACAAATGTTTGGTGCGGCTATTATGACGAAAACAACAAGTCAAAACGAGTTCAAGAAAAGCTCGGTTTTGTTTACCATCATACTCGCCAAGATGTCCCCGTCCCATTGATGAACGAAGTCAGAACCGCTCATACAAATATAATGACAAAACAAAAATGGATGGATAGAATTTCATGTATTTGAATAAATCTGTAATTCGGCATTAAAGGAACTGCCGATATTGATTGCACTAATATGCAAATAAACCAATATCGGCAGGGAGAGTTGACAGGCAATGTACCTGTATCGATTCATGCTAATATTAAAACAGTCCGCTTAATCCGGCTCCGCCTGCTACACATGCCACGCAAGCAAGATAAAGAGTTATGGAAAAAACGAAGCCGATAATAGAACAAACCATACCGGCTGTCGCTATTCCCTTCTTAGCATAATTTTTACGTCCAAGAGCACCTAATATGATGCCGATCAAACCGACAATTGCTCCAAGCCAGTTTAAACCGGTAAGGAAAATGCCGCAGACCAAAGCGATGATACCAAGAACTAAAGATGCTACGCCCATTGTTGTTCCCCCTTTCTTCTAAAATTATGAATTAAGTCCGATTATGGACATAATCACAAATTAAGGAAACATTTTCCTTGATTGAGACAATTATACCTTTTTTTTCAAGAGCTTCCGACCCAATTTTATCACAGGATTTTAAGCTGTTTTTACTAATTAAGCGTAAAGTACGTTCACATGTTAAAAAAATACTGATGATAAAATATTATTAAACTTAATTAACTTAAATAATTCTTATTTAAAATCATAATAACGATGAGCAATCGCAGAAGATGGTTGAATTTATTGGCAATAGATTCCATATATGCCCGGATATTCTTTTTACATAAATATTTATAAAAGTGTTTCATCCGGTTTTATAATTAGTCCGATAATTTGATTTTGAGAATCTCATGCTTTGTAAATATATTTGTGAAAATGAGGTTCTCCTCCTTGCGACGTTGCCGATTATCAAGTATGATTATGGACCGATATTAATCGGAGGAAGTTTGTTATGAGAAAAACGTACGGTGAAATAATGAAAGAGACGCTATATGAAAATTTGGTTGAATACAGAACCAAGACAAAATGCACTATTGTGTCTTTGGCCAAGCGTTTGAGTATTGCCCAAAGATCCTGTGCGGATATTTGTCGAGAGAAAAGTACATT
>CAYPXV010000022.1:0-18612 GCA_964414925.1 uncultured Clostridium sp.
TGATGAGATCGGGACGAAGGATGATGGCACGAGCGATACCGATACGCTGTCTCTGACCGCCGGAGAACTCATGAGGATAACGTTCTGCGTGTTCGGGAACGAGACCAACCTGAGTGAGAACATCTGCAACCTGCTTTTCGATGAAATCCTTATCATGGATACCGCGAATTCTTAAACCTTCTGCGATAATTTCACGAACGGTCATACGGGGATCCAAAGAACCGATAGGATCCTGGAAGATCATCTGAATCTTAGTCATCAGTTTCTTGTGGACTTTGGAATCTTCTTCCAACTCCTCAAGTTTTTTACGAGCTTCAGACTGTGCATCGGGTGTTGAAGCAGTTCTGATAGCCTGTCTTGCTTCGGCAATTTCTGCCTTACGGCGCTTCTTAGCCGCAATACCCATACCGATACGAACACCGCGGAAGTAAACGTCACCGTCGGTCATTTCGTACAAACCGATAATCGAGCGACCGGTTGTGGTCTTACCGCATCCGGACTCACCGACGAGTCCGAATACTTCACCCTTACGGATTTCAAAACTTACATCGTCAACAGCCTTTGTAGCTTTGAAATACTGTTTAAGATGCTCTACACGAAGAATAGGCTCTTTATCAGGGTCAAAGTTGGGAGTATAATTATCTACTCTGAGTTTCTGATCAAGTTCTGACATTACTGTTCACCCCCAAGTTTCTTCATTCTTTCAATTCTGTCGGTTACGAGTTTGGGAGGTTCAACCTTGGGTGCATCCGGATGGAGCAACCAAGTTGCTGCCCAGTGAGTATCGTTGATTTTGAACATCGGCGGCTGTTCCTCGAAATCGATTTCCATAGCGTACTTATTACGCTCTGCAAAAGCATCGCCAACGGGCGGGAAGATCATGTTCGGAGGAGTACCGGGAATAGCATCGAGCTTTTCCTTAGTATCAAGGTCGGGCATAGAAGCGAGCAGTGCCCAAGTATAAGGATGAGCGGGGCTGTAGAAGATATCATCAGCGGAACCGTATTCAACAATCTTACCTGCATACATGACGGCGATCTTGTCTGCCATATTAGCAACAACACCGAGGTCATGAGTAATGAAGATGATTGACAAATCACGTTCTTTCTTGAGCTTATTGATGAGTTCAAGAATCTGAGCCTGAATTGTAACGTCCAGAGCGGTTGTAGGTTCGTCGCAGATAAGAACATCGGGGTTAGCAGCCAAAGCGATAGCGATAACAATACGCTGTCTCATACCGCCGGAGAACTCGAAGGGATACTGTTTAAACCTGCGTCTTGCATCGGAGATACCGACTTCGTCCATAAGTTCGATTGCACGGATTGTTGCCTTTCTCTTGGTAACTCTATATACCGAACGAGAAGCCTGGTCATCAAGGTAGTTGATGAATTTCTTTGCAAGCTCATCATAATCGATGGCATTGGAAGCCTTGAGCTGAGCAACATATGCGTCACGCAGACGGGTATGAGCAATCTTGATGTTATTCTGATACAGCTCAATATCCATTCTGTTCTTAAATTCGAGATCCTTCTTGCCGGGATGATTCATCTTTTCAACCTTGCAAGCTCTGTTGTAAATCTCAACAGCGGATGTAACAGTGCTCTTATAAGTAAATGCAACACTGTCCTTATCAATTGCAAGCATATCGAGGGAATCGACAACAGCCTTAATAATGGGAGCTGTCTTTTCACGGCAAAGTTTAGGATCGATACGTTCTTCGGATTCAAGTCTTGCAAGTTCTGCATCGAGCATATCAACAACGCACTGTTTCTTGCCGTAAGCAACGTCGTTTGAATATTTAAGACCGGCAGCTACGCCCTGAAGTGCATCGGTAAGGAATGCATCATCAAGCAATTTTGCGCACTCTGCGTTGAAGGCGGGAATATCTCCCTCGAACAAAGGTTCGAGATTATTGTTCTTGCAATAACCGATAGCGAAGAAGTTGGGCTTTTCGTAAGCGAAAACAGCTTCGAGCAATGCTTTAAGTTCATTAAGAACCTTATCAAGTTCGGTATGATTGCCGTTGTTTACATATTCACCGGTTCTCTGTTTGAGTTCATCAACGAGACGAGAATATGAAGCATCGTTTTCGGGAACGAGGAAAGGATTATAAACGCTGCCCGAATCGGAGATAAGCAGCTTAATCTCCTTTGCAACGGTTTTAGGTTCGCCATTGATAACGTCAACGAGAATATCGCCGATATTTTTAATAGCGGACTCTACACGTTCACGAGAGTAGTTATACTTTGTTTCGAGATTACTGCCGGTTTTAATTGCGGCATCGATAATCTTGATTTTGGAATCAACATTTTCAACGCCTGCACTCTTCATTGCATTTGAGAGGAGCTTAATCTTATTGGAATAGATGCGCTTTGCTTCTCTCTGATTTGCCTTACCATTCAGTATCATTGCCTCTGTAAGCTGAGTACCTATCTTAACGATGGGGTTCAAGCTGGAAAGAGGATCCTGGAAAATCATGGAGATACGATTACCGCGAATCTTATGGAAATCTTCTTCACTGATCTTCATGAGGTCCTGACCGTCATAAATAATCTCGCCGCCTTCGGGGATTGCATTACCTGCAAGAATACCCATAATAGCTCTTGCGGTAACGGATTTACCGGAACCGGATTCGCCGACGATTGCAAGTGTTTCACCTGCATCAAGGTCGAACGATATATCACGAACTGCCTTAACAGTACCATTATTGGTACGGAAGGAAATAATTAAATCTTTAACTTCTAATTTCTTAGCCATTATTCATCCGCTCCTCTCAACGACGGGTTAAATGCATCACGCAAGCCATTACCGAACAGGTTAAACGCAATCATCATAATAGCGATTACGGCTGCGGGAATGAGCAGGATATGGGGCTGGTACTGCAAATACTTCTGTCCGTCAGCCATCATTGTACCGAGGGATACGGATGTGCTGGAGTTAAAGTTTACGATTCCCAAGTAAGAGAATGTTGACTCACTGGTGATAACACCGGGAATAGCAAATACGGAACTGGTAATAATAGTACCGATAGCATTTGGGAAGATATGTCTGAACATCAATCTCATATCGCCTGCACCGAGAGTCCTTGCAGCAAGGATATACTCTTGATTCTTAAAGCGGTAGAACTGGGTTCTGACAACGCTTGCCGTTCCAATCCAACCTGTTACACAGAATGCAAGCAGCAAACCACCCAAAACGGATGCTTTACCTGTATTAACAAGGTGCTCCTGGAACAGGATAACGATGATGTACAGAGGCATACGCCAGAGGATATCAACGATACGCTCCATGATGATGTCTGTCCATCCACCATAGTAACCTTCGATTGCACCATAGAATGCACCGAAAAGGAAGCAAACAATGGCAACACCGCAGGAAAGAATGAGTGACAGTCTGAGACCGTAAGCCATACGAGTAGCAATGTCGTAGCCGGAACCGTCAGCACCGAAAGTGAAGATAGGTTCATGACCGAGCTTTACGATTTCGCCATTCTCACCGAATTCAGTTGTAGAATAGATGTAATAGTTACGATAGAGAACACGAACCTGAACGGTGTTCTTATCTCTCTTGAGAGAGTAAGCAACGTTTCCGTCCTCATCATAGAGGTAGTTGGGCTGATAGCCTTTTTCCTTGATGGACTCGATATCTTTCAAAGATTTACCGTCCTCGTCAAGGGGATACATCTTTGCATTGGCCTTATACCAAAGGTTTGCGTCGGTTGAGTCTGGACAATCTTCGCTATAGATATTTACCATAGGATAAATTGCCTGAATACCTGTTTCCTTTTCCCAAGCTTGAAGTTTTTCAAGGTTTGCGGGGGTCATGGAAAGGTATTCGAAACCTACATAATTATAAGAGTCAACGAGGCACTTACGACTGACCTTGCCCTGTGTATCGGTTACTTCTTCACCGATGGAAACGAGAGCGTCAAATTCGCCGTCATTACCTAAATCCCAAGGATATTCTTCAAGATTACCATCGGGGTCCATTGCGCCGACAGCAATACCGTTTACAAGAGTGAGGTATTTATCATTCAGCTGCATTGTCGATGCGCCGCTGAAAATCTTTATTCCGCCGATTTCGAGCTTGGGCAAAACCTTCTGATACATAGGATCGCGGTCACCAAGGTCATAAACGGAAACAAAAGGCACAAGAATCGCATAAAGAACAATGAGAAGAAGAATTATAGCTGCAACAACGGAAGCCTTATTCTTTTTAAATCTCATCCAAGCATCTTTAAAATAGCCGATGGGCTTTGTCTTGAGCTCTTTATCGAAAATGCGTTCATTTTCCTGAACAAAGCGGAATTTTTCCGCAGGAATATGTTTATTGTAAGTAATCTCTGCCATATTATCTTTCTCCCATCTTAATTCTAGGATCGAGGAATCCGTAGCTGAGGTCGGTCAGAATGCTTGCTACAAGACCGAATGCGGTATAGAACATTGCAGTACCGACAAACAAGTCGTAGTCACGCATGGTGAGAGCCTGAAGTGAAAGCTTTCCGACGCCGGGGATAGAGAATATCTGCTCCAGAACCATGGAACCACTCATAACGCTGAGGAATGTACCGATAACAACGGGAAGAATCGGAACCATTGCGTTTTTAAGTGCATGGCGAATAATTGCCTTACTCTTTGTAAGACCCTTAGTACGTGCAAGGAGCATATAATCGCTCGTGAGTGCTTCAGTAAGTTCAGCACGAACGGTTCTTGCAAAATAAGCGATTTCATAGAAAGCACTTGCCATAATGGGGAGCATGACCGAATAGATCATTTTCCATGTCCACCAACCGCCTGCTTCAGCATAAGAGCTCATGATAATCGGGAACCATCCCAATTTAAAGCCCAACGTGTATTGCAGGAAGAATGCAAGTACGAATGAAGGAACTGAAATAAACAGAACAATAATAACTGATGCAATGTGATCAATCCAGGTATTCTTTTTGATAGCGGCAAAAATACCGACAACAATACCCAGAGGAAGTCCCAAAAGGACCGAAAGAACGTTAACCATAATGGTGGGAGGCATACGGGTGAACATAACGTCCCATACATTTGCCATGTACTGTACCTTAAATGAAGTACCCCAATCCCATTTGGTAACGATATTTTTTAAGTAAATACCGTATTGCTCAAATATCGGCTTATTCCATCCGAGAGCTTCACGGCGTGCCTGCTCAATTTCACCCTGAATACCCAGAGGTATTTCAGTTTGGAGCATCTTAACAAGACAGAAGGTTATCGTCATGATTACGAAAAATACGAAAATCAACATCGCTAACCTTTTTAATACATATTTAAATGTTCGCATAGGCTGTTTCCTTATCTAAATAACGTGCATGCAAGCATGCATTAATCAGGTCATATCCGAGCGGACAGCATTGCTCATCCAATCGGATTCAAGCTGATTAATATTTTGTGCAGCTCCAAGGTACTAACCTTGGAGCTGCACCTGTTACCTGTCAGAGCAGTTAAACTGTCTGATTAATTACGTGTAGTCGAGCTCGCCGCCATTGCTTGCTACGAACTCATCCCAAGCAACGTCATCGTAGTTGTAGGTCATGAGACGGATTCCGCCGTAACCATACATTACGTCATACTCAAGAGTTGCATACTGAATCTTGAATGAGAACATACCAACGACTGTATCGCAAGCGAAGGGGATGCAGTGAGCGCCCTTTACGAGAGCTGCTTCGAGGCCGGAGATAACAGCAAGTTTTCTATCCATATCATTAGCATTCTCGCCAACACCGTTTACGCTGTCGGACCACTCTTTGTAAGTCTTGGTTTCTTTTACGCCATTGATTTCGATCTCAACTTCTTCTCTGGTGGGATCGAAACCGCAGTTCTCATGTACATAACCGCCGGTGTATTCGGGGTCAGTGTAGCAACGGATTGCATTCTGGAGATAGAATGCAGCGCCGCCCCATGCACCACGAGCCATCTCAACCTTACCGGTTGCAACTTCTTCATAACGGTTGGAGCAGTTTGCAAGATAGGTAATGGTTACGGTACCGAGATCGGTGCCTTCGAGAGCGGTGTTGATTGCATTGTTGAGGTATTCGCACTCATTGGTGTAGTCAGTAGAGAGAGACTGGAGAGCTGTTGCCTGGCAGGTAATGTTGATTGCCTGACCTGCAGTGTAGTTTCCGTCTGCGATAGCTGCGGTTGCTGCTGCCTGGAAGTGTTCCTTAGCTGCTGCAACGTCATAACCGGTGATGGAAGCATAAGCTTCTTCAAGAGTTGCATATTCGCCGCCTTCGCCGTAGGTTACGTCGTAGATATTGCATACTGCTGACATACCTGCATCGCTGTTACGGTATACGGAGTCGGGATTGTTCTCTACATCATAGTAATAGAGGCTGTTGAAGAGGTAATAAGCGGGCTTATAACCGGGGGTGCAAGTCTGGCAGAGATATGCACGGTCGATTGCGAGGCTGATGCCAAGACGGAAATCGTCATAAGCGAGGATAGCCTTGTTTGCGCCGTCGCCTGCTTCTGCTTCGAGAGCCTTAAGGGAATCTACGTCGGTAGCAAAGATCCAACGATAGGTGTAGGTCTGGTCAGTCTTGAGCAGATTATCGGATGCTCTGAATTCGTCCATGTCGTCGCTGGTGAGGGAGATCTCATCGAGTTTGCCCTGTTTGAACAACATGACTTCGGTTGCATGTTCGCTTACGATTTCGTAAACGATTCTGGTGGTCTGATACTGACCTTCGTGTTTGCCGTCGGTCCAGCCGTACCAATTCTCGTTCTTTACGAGGGTAAAGCTCTTGGAGGGTTCGAAAGCTTCAACACGATAGGGACCGGTTGCGCTGTAGTTGTCAACATCGGTGCCGTAGTCGGTGGTGGTGAGGTCGCCGGTTGTGGTCTTACCTGCTTCGTAGAGTGTCTCATTGACGAGCCAGCCGGAAGTCATAGCGGTAAGGAAGTAGAACATGGTTTCGGGAGTTTCGAGTACATAGTAAATGGTGTAATCGTCGCCCTTAATAAGACCAACGTTCTCCCAAGGTGTTTCTTCACGAGTACCTATCTGAACAAAGCAGAACTCATACCATGCTTCGGGGTTGGTGTCGCCGAAGTTTGCAGCAACCTTGAGGAGCAGTTCGATATCATCTTCGGTAATCTGAATCATGCCGGTCTTGTCGATAGCTTCGCGGCCCCAGAGTGCCTGATAGAGATCGGTTTCGCCATCCATAAAGTATGCATCATATCCGCCCTCATAGTATGCGGAAACAGCATCACCAAAGAATACGCATGCTTCGTCGGCATTGATGAAGTATGCTTCTGCATCCTTGATGTAGCCGTTATCTGCGGTAGCATCGCCATAGAGACCGAGACCTGCCTGATCGTTCATGTAGTAAGCCTTAGCATTCTTAACAGCGGTGGAACCTTCGATGTAGTTACCTGCACGGTAGTTCTTCATCTCGGAGCTGAGGAGCTGCTGCATTGAGTAGATGTAGTCATCAGCATTGATGGGGGTGCCATCTTCCCACTTTGCATCAGGATTGAGGTCGAGCTGATAGATATAGCCGGGGGTACCTGCTTCAAAGTCTTCGGGAAGCCAATTTGCAGCTTCTTCCCAAGTGTTGGTGACATCGGTTACATTTGCGAGCATTTCGTAAACCCACATGTACAGACCGTTGCTGTCCATAGAAACGTCAACGGGCATACCTTCGATGTAACCCATCATCTCAGACTCGTTATTCATCTCCCAAGTATGGGGATTCCAAGTGCTGGGGGTATCAGACATAGTAAGTCTGTAGGTGTATTCCTTAGCATCGCCACTGGGTTCAGCGGTTGCATCGGTGCCAGGTTCGGTGGATCCTTCGGGTGCCTGTGTAGCATCACCATCATTCTTGCAAGCTGCAAGAGTGGGGATGACCATCAGGAGAGCAAGAAGGATAGCCATGATTTTGGTAATCTTCTTCATTATGTTACCTCCTTAGATTTTATCAAGCATAAACCTGATAATGTGTTAATAGTATACACGCATCAATTTAATTTGTCAACAAAAATTTTTGCATTGAACTTCCTTTTGCGTGCTAACTTTTTTGCTTTTCGAGAAAAAGCACTGTAATATATTATTAATTTTTTTTAAGCCATAATTTTTCACTACAACGTCACTTTTTTTGAAGAAAAATGAGCAAACGGAAGCGAAGCGATAAATATCTTGACCGAGAGAGGAAAGAGGTTTATAATGGTAGGGATAATCTAAAAAGGAGAGAAAACGAATGAGCAACGTGTTTAGGTATTTCGGCATAGATGTCGGAGCTGTACGCATAGGTTTAGCGGTAAGCGACGCACTCGGCATAACTGCGCAAGGGATAGAAACTTATGTACGCACCGGTGACGTAGAACGAGACGCAAAAAATATTGTCGAGATTGCAAACAGGTACGCACCATGCAGGCTGGTATTCGGTCTACCGAGGAACATGGACGGAAGCTACGGCGAAGCATGTGATAACGTAAAAGCATTTGCGGAAGAGGTACTCAAAAACTGGGATGGCGAACATGATTTTTATGATGAGAGGCTCACCACAGTAATAGCGGAAAAGGCCTTATACGAAGCGGAAATGAATTGGAAGAAACGCCGCAAGGTAGTAGATAAAATGGCGGCACAATTGATATTGCAGGGATATCTTGAATTACACCCGATACGTAACAAGTTATAATGAAAGGAAAACAAAGATGGAAGAATTTGAAGAAGTATTGCTTATAGATGAAGAAGGCAACGAGGTTGTATTCGAACACATACTTACATTTAATTATGAAGGAAAGAAATTCGGCGCACTGACACCGAAGGATCAATCGGAGGAAGATGAGAGCGAAATTGTATTTTTGCAAATAGAGCATGACGATGAAGGCGATGTTTACCTGCCTGTAGAGAACGAAGTATTGCTGGACGAATTATTTGACGAATTCAACGAGCTGATGGACGAGCTTTACGAGGACGACGAGGAATAACGGAACAAGAAAACGAGAGCATGGGAATAATAGAATTAATACTTACGGCGATTGCATTATCGATGGATGCAATGGCGGTATCGATATCGTCGGCGATAGCGTACAAGAACGCAAAGCTTCGCAACATAATAATGATGGCATTGGCATTTGGCATAGCGCAAGCAGCAATGCCGGCAGCGGGATACTTTATAATACCACTTTTCAGCGCAATATTCGGAAGCGGAGTTGAAGCGTTTGTAACCGGATTTGACCACTGGATAGCATTCATTCTTCTCGGATTTATAGGCGGAAAGATGATTCTGGAATTTTTCAAGAAGGAAACCGACAGTACCGAATCCGAAAATCCGTACACGGCAGGATCGATTATCCTAATGGCAATAGCGACCAGTATAGATGCATTGGCAACGGGAATAGTATTCCGAGGTTTCAATATGAAAGGGATAGCGCTTGCATTTGCATTTTCCTCAATCGGTATTATAACCTTTGCACTTTCCCTTGTAGGTTCGGGGCTTGGCAAAAAAGTCGGTGCCGTCATGGGCGAAAAACTCGAAAAATATTCATCACTTGCCGGCGGAATCGTGCTTATCGGCATTGGTGCAAAGATATTGATAGAACACCTAATTTAATAAAAGTGAATTCTTTTCACAAATGAAAGACCGGGAACGGTCTTTTGTTTTGGGAATAAAATATAAAAAGCTTGACAAAACAGCAAAATCGGCTTATAATAAGTTATGATGAATTCAGTTCGTAAAAACATATTCAGGTTCGACAAAAAAGCGTGGGCCGCAATATTATCATTCTTTACACCGACGGAAAACAAATCTTTTACGAATTAGGTAGATATTAATGCTCAAAGACGGAGGAATGAAATGACCAGAGAGCAATTATTCATGCAAAGCCTTGAAACTCTACGGGAGATGGCAAAGGCAAAGGGAGTCAAATCCATAACCAAGTACAGGAAAGCCGAGCTTGTTGATTTAATACTCGGCAATGCTGTAGACGAGAAAAATGAGCCTGCAAGCAATTTTTCACAGAACATAGACACATCGAAGCAGTACGTTCAATCGAACGAGCAAGCGGGAATGAATGACAATTCAATACCGTTGCAAGCCGATTTAAGGAGCGGGTACTCGCTCGGTTTCTCGACCCCGCGGCAAAACAATGCGGCGTATCAGCCAAACGGCGGATACCAGCCCAAGCCGCAGCGCCGCAACGACTACGGTGCGCAACAGAACATGGTGCGTCCACAGCAGAACAACGGACGCAATTACCGACAGAACGGGTATCAGCAAGGATATCAGAACGGATACCAGCAGCAAGGCAATTACCAACAGCAGGGCTATCAGAACGGATACCAGCAGCAGAATAATTATCAACAACAGAATAATTATCAGCAGGGTTATCAGAACGGTTATCAACAACAGAACGGATACCAACAGAATGGGTATATGAACAGGAATCAGCGCAGCGATTCATCGTATTTGGGTGCGGACAGTGCGTCATTGAATCCCGGACTGCATGAGATGTTGGAATCGGGCGAATGCTTTGAAGTCAAAGGAATGCTTGACATTGTAATCGACGATGACAACAGCTACGGATTTTTGAGGGTAGACGATTACTACAATAATCCCAACGACATATATGTATCGAACTCACAGGTTCGACGTTTTCGTTTGCGGACGGGAGATTATGTAACGGGCAAAGCAAGACCTTCAAATGACAACGGTAAATTTGCCGCAATGATGCTAATAACATCCATAAACGGCAGAGAACCCGAGGAATCGTTCTCCGTAAAAAGGTTTGAGGAATTAACGCCTGTATTCCCCAATTCGAGACTGACACTTGAAAATCCGACGCCTGACAATTTGGCGATAAGGCTTATAGATTTACTGTCGCCTATCGGACGCGGACAAAGAGGAATGATCGTGTCCCAACCCAAAGCGGGAAAGACAACATTATTAAAGGCAATAGCCCATGGGATAGAGACCAACTACCCCGACATACACCTTATCGTGTTGCTCATAGACGAAAGACCCGAGGAGGTCACGGATATGAAACGGTTCATTAAGAGTGAAGTTGTCTATTCTACATTTGATGAACTGCCCGAGCATCATACAAGAGTTGCGGAACTTGTACACGGCAAAGCGATGAGGCTTGTAGAGAACGGAGAACACGTCGTTATTTTGATGGACTCGATAACGAGACTTGCAAGAGCATATAATTTAACGATGAACTCGACGGGCAAGACATTATCGGGCGGCATGGACCCGGGAGCATTGCATAAGCCCAAACGTTTCTTCGGTTCAGCAAGGAATATTGAAGGTGGCGGAAGTCTTACAATAATAGCCACGGCTCTGGTAGAGACGGGTTCAAGGATGGATGACATGGTGTACGAGGAATTTAAAGGAACGGGCAACATGGAGGTGCATCTTGATCGCAAGCTTTCGGAAAAGAGAATCTTCCCTGCAATCGACATATACAAATCCGGAACACGCAGGGACGACCTGTTATTGAGTAGCGAAGAAAGAGAATGTGCAAATTCCATTCGCAGAATGTTGTCAAACGGAAATACGCCTGAAGTAACGGAGCAGGTAATCAGTATGTTGGATAAGACAAAAACCAACGCCGAATTCATTACCAGATTCAAGTCCTGGATAACGGGATATGAAAAAGACGGATATGTTCTCGGCGGAAAGTCAATCAGATAAAAGTTAAGGATAAACTAAAGTCCCTTTCGGTTTTATATCGAATGGGACTTTAAATTTGAAATTACTTACGGTTTTTCTCATTTGCTTTTGCATCGTGCTTTGCCTTTATTTTCGATTCCGTACCGAGTTCACCCGGGCGGTAATAAACGCTGTTTTGGCACGATATCGGCATATAATCCTGTTCAACTTCATGATTGGGGTAATCATGAGGGTATTTGTACCCTACTCCATGACCGAGCCTCTCGGCACCTTTATAGGAAGTATCCCTCAGATGAATGGGAACAGGCTCATCCACAGTTTTCTGTGCATCGGCGAATGCTGCGTCAACTGCGGCAACGATTGAATTTGATTTCGGACTTTCACAGATAAAGACAATAGCCTGAGCGATACTGAGTCTTGCTTCCGGCATACCTATTAATTCAAGTGACTGCGCAGCGGCAACCGCCTGCTGCATAGCGGTCGGATTTGCCATACCGACATCTTCGGAAGCATGGGCAATCAAACGTCTGCAAATGATTCGAGGATCAAGTCCTGCGTAGATAAGCCTTGCAAACCAGGCAAGAGCCGCATCACTCGAGCCGCCGCGCAAGGATTTACAAAAGGCGGAAATCATATCATACATCTGCTGTTCGTCGCACTTAATGACCTTTTGCTGAATCGATTCCGCTGCAATTTGAGCGGTAATATGTACTTTACCGTCAACAGGCGATGTGGTTCTGACCGCAAGTTCGAGAGCATTGAGTGCCGCACGCACATCTCCGTTTGCAATGCGTGCGATATGCTGCATTGCATCATCATCAATTACGGGCTTAAACATACCGAGTCCCTTTTCGCAATCCGATAAGGCTCTTTGCATTGCCGTAATTATTTCGTCTTCATGTAACGGATAAAACTGAAAAACCCTACAGCGGGAAACAATTGCGCCCGTCATGCTTATCATGGGATTTTCCGTTGTAGAGCCTATAAATTTAACCGTACCGCTCTCAAGTGCGGGTAAAATCGAGTCGGACTGGGTTTTACTCCAGCGATGACATTCGTCAAGCAAGAGGAAAGTTTCCCTGCCGTAAAGAGAGCGGTTGCGCTCCGCTTGATTTAAAACTTCCCTCACTTCCTTAACCCCGCTTGTAACGGCATTAAGCTTAACAAAATCGGAATTTGTCGTATTAGCAATAATGCTTGCAAGCGTGGTTTTACCGCAGCCCGGAGGACCGAAGAAGATCGTGCTTTGCAGCGAATCGGTTTCGATTGCTCTTCTAAGCAAGCACCCCTTCCCGACTATATGCGCCTGCCCGATAAATTCATCAAGGGTGGTGGGACGCATACGGTCAGCAAGGGGAGCATTATTCGTTTTAGACCATGAAAAAAGGTCATCCATAGATTTATTTACCTAAATCAAGACCCGCAAAAGCCATATCAATAAGCTTTTTGGGAAGATGCTCGAACATAAAGCTCATCGGCTGGCGTTCGTGAATTGTACGAACCGCTTCCGCAAATAACGGAGCTGCCGATACAACCTTGATCTTGGAGGAATTAGCCAAAACATCGCTGTTATCAACGGTATCGGTTGTGATAAGTTGCTTTATGGGGCTGTTCTCTATACGCTCAACCGCATCCTGCTTGAGGATTGCATGGGACAGGAAAGCGTAAACTTCCCTTGCACCCTTATGCATCAAGCCCTGAGAAGCTTTGCACAATGTATTTCCGCTCAAAGTAAAGTCATCGACTATCATGCAGACCTTATCATTGACATCACCGATAATTTCCAGTGCATCGGGGTTCTCGTCATGACCTTTACGAACCTTATCGCCTATTGCGACATTGCAGCCGAGGATATTTGCATATGCTCTTGCACGCTTTGCCGAACCTGCGTCGGGTGAAACGACAACAAGGTCTTCATTGACTATGCCCAAACGCTTTGCATATTCGCAAAGAATTGAGCTTGCATAAAGGTGATCTACCGGCTTGGTAAAGAAACCCTGTACCTGTGCAGCGTGAAGATCCATCGTTATAACTCTGTCCGCACCGCACATTTCAATGGCATCTGCGCATACTCTGCATCTGATGGAAACTCGCGGCTCGTCCTTCTTATCCGCTTTTGCATAGCCGAAATACGGAATTACCGCAGTTATGGAGTTCGCACTTGCACGCTTAAATGCATCTATCCAAAAGATAAGCTCCATAAATGCATCGTTAGGCTGCTTACCTATTGACTGTACTATATAAACATCTTTATCTCTTATGCTCTCGTCTGCACGAACATAAGTGCTTCCTTCTGTAAATATGTGAGTGTACGACTTGCCCGGCTCTACACCGAGGTAATAACACATCTTATCTACAAAAGCTTTGCTGGAAGAACCAGCGAAAATTCTTATCTGACCATCATTGGGCAGGCTCATGTTGAAAAGCTCCCTTCGTCAACTTTTGCTTTATTCGACTTCATTATAACAAACATCTACCACACATTCAATTAAAATGGTAAAAAAATAAAGTATATTTGGTTTTTATAGGTTTTTTCACAAAATTCTGCTTTGGTTTTTCTTTTGTGAAAAAAGACAGTCGAACCGGATTACGATTCAACTGCCGTTTTGATAAGGTGTTGGTTGTTTGAATTATTTTATTTTTTTAGTGTAATGTTATCGTTGGTTAACTACTTTTAATTTTAATTATTCGACTCAATCAGCGTATTGAAGTAGCTTACAATTTCGCCGATTATCGAGTCACTTATTTCTTCATCAAGAATAATACCGTTTTCAATGAACTGTTTTGCCGCAGGTGAAGCATCAATTATCGCCCTGAAGTCCTCGCTTGTGCTGTATTGGCATCTTGCTGCAATAAGCATCGAGATATTCGGACTGAATATTGCTTCCTCGGCATTTACCATCTCATTGATCTTCTGCGCACAGGCAATGGTAAGCGTATCGGACTGAGCTACGGTAAGGTTATCAAATATTTCCGAATAGCAAATCAGCGATTCGAGATAATGAAATCTTATGCAGCAATTGGTGTCCTTTGACTTTTGATCGTTCAAGTCATAAAGCTTATAGAGCTTTATGAGACAGTCGGCGGCATCCTTTCTTTTAAGGAGCTCCTGAACTCCGTTGAAGTTTTCCTTAAGCTCCGCTTTGCCGTCATCGATAGTGTTGAAAGCAAATACGTCTGCCATGAGATTATAGTTCATGCAGTAGAGCAAAAGTTCTTCGGTTGACACGGTACTGAGAATATCCTCGGAAATCTGTGAAACCTTTCGCATCTCGTCCGCATCTTCCAGCGCAGCCCATTGCTCGGGAGTATCAATCATATTTATATCCGAAACGTATTTTTTATCGTCGGATTTAATATCGAGATACCCGTCCGGGACGGGGAACCAGAAACCCGCTTCATCGTTTGTTTCCGCATCACTATCTTTTGATGCTCGTTTTTGGTATTGTTCATACGCTTTACGAGCGTCACGACCAACGGCGGCATAGCCCTTGGGCTGTGCGATTGCCAACGTGGCAACGACGATAGCGACTACGAGACATATGCTCGAAACAACAATGATACTCTTCTTCATTTAAAATCCTTCCATTCAAACAACCTCCTTCAGATTAATTTTAAATTATCTTTTTAAAAAAGTCAAGAGGTTTTATTCGTCTTCAGGCAATAAATTCAACGCATCTTCGACGGAGTCTATGTTTGTAAACGCATTGGGCACCGAACCTACAATGACGGTCTCGTATAAAATTGCGGTATGAGAAAAGTTTACTGTTTGCATTTCTCCCGCAAGAACGAATTTCGTGCTGCAAGAAAGGGTTAAGATAATTTCCAGTTTTGTCTGATTAACGCCTTGAGAGATGAAGTTTGATTTAAGCTTCGGGCGAACACTGCTTACGGTTGAAAAGTTAACCTTTATTTTTCCACCCTTACCGCTCAACGATATAAGCGGAATGAGGTTGCCGACGGAAACCATAGTGCCGACATCACCCGATTCATTTATCAAACGCTGTGCGGTGGTACATATTTTCGAAACCTCGGAATTTAATTCGGAGGTACTTATAAATAGGAAAGAATTTCCGCTGACATCCGATTCGAGTTTGGTAAGTTCGGGGCAATTCCACCTTGATATTTCGGTATTGATTGCATCGCTCAGCACTTCGATATTTAATCCTCTAACCTGTTCAAGAGCCAATTGCCTTACGGAGTTACCTGCAATAAGTTCAAGAGCCGTCACCGCCAGTATAAATGCTAAAACAGTAAACAAAATTATTTTTTTAATAAGTTTCATTGTACCCTCCATATTGATGTAAAATATTCATAAGCAGAAATAAAAGTTCCAAAAAACGGAAAAGACGTAAGGGTTGCAATATTAGACAAATGTGTTATAATTTAAGTAATCGATAAGCGGAGAAGAATCAAATGAAAAAGAGTTTTTACAGAACTGCCATGTTGTTGGGAGAAGAAGCGGAAGAAAAACTGAATAACTCATCCGTGATTGTGTTCGGTGTCGGCGGCGTAGGCGGTCATGCTGCGGAATCTCTTGCACGTTGCGGACTGGGTAAAATAATACTTGTCGATTCGGCAAGTGTTAAACCGAGCAATTTAAACAGACAGCTCTGCGCCGAAAAATCAACAATCGGTATGCCGAAAGTCGCTGCAATGAAAAAAAGGATTGAAGCAGTGAGCGATTGCGATGTAAGCTGTATGGACGGTTTTGTCGGTTATGATAACATCAGCGAATTTTTTTCACAAAAAATCGATGTCGTTATTGATGCGGTTGACACCGTAAGCGCAAAGCTTGCGATTATCGAAAAAAGCATTGAGCTGGGAATACCTGTTTTATCGTCCATGGGCGCAGGCAACAGACTTGACCCTACAAAGGTAAGAACGGGTGACATCTATTCCACCGCAATTGACCCGTTGGCAAGGGTTATGCGCAGGGAGCTTAGGAGAAGAAACGTGCCATCACTCAAAGTGGTGTATTCACTTGAAGAACCGACAAAGCCCCTGATTCCCACTCCCGACCCCGATATGAAAAAAGATTCGCCCGCAAGTGTTCCGTTTGTGCCCGCTGCATTCGGACTTTGTTTGGCTGCGGAAGCCGTAAAAATTATTTTAAACGAATAGGAGGAAAAAATGAAAAAGGCATTATCACTTTTACTTGTTGCAATATTCCTGTGTTGCAATATTTTATTTACCGCACAAAATTCCCTTGCGGAGGTGCAAAGGGACTGCTTCGGTAGACGAATAACCACCCGTGCCTCGCAGCATGATATCGACGATGATTTCTCGTTCATCAATGTACTTCTCGGTACTAACGGCGCAACGAGTATTACCGTTGATTTATGCGGAGCTTACTACATAAATAATAATCTGCGCTCGCTCTACGGTAGCGAAACCGAGCCGTACAGGATTAATATTTCCGTTTCCGGCAACAAAATTAAGGTCACTCATAACGGCACTTCGCTCATTACCGCACAAACCGTTATAATAAACCGTGTTAATTTAAATGAATCCGCAGGTTATCTCATCGTAAACGGATGCACTGACGGACTTGCCGACGGCAGAAGTTATCTGGGAAACCTCAATATAAGCGTAAACAATAATAATGCTCTGCACGTAATTAACAACGTACCCACCGCACATTATCTTTACGGCATTATTCCTTATGAAATGAGCGAAAGCTGTGATATTGACGCACTGCGTGCGCAGGCTATAACGTCCAAATCCTATGCTTTCGGTTTTCCTTATGCCAAAAACGGCTATGACATCACCGATTCTATGAACTATCAGGGTTATCGCGGCTACAAAAAGGGATACCCCAAATGTATGCAGGCTTGTTTGGATGTCTGCGGTGAGATTTTGTCGTATAATTCCAAAATCGAATTGACATTTTACGGAGCTACCAACGGCGGTGAAACCGATAAACCCGCAAATGTTTTCGGTTCATCTTCCATAAATGATGCCTATGAAATGAAAATCGACGATATTGATTTCGAACAAACACCCAACAAACGTCAAACCCTGGAGATTACCTACGGCGAAACCCCTCAAAATGAGAAGTTCTGTTCGCTTGTTGAATCGGAAGCAAAATCCATGCTCGGCTATGACGTTGAACTTATCTCTGTCGATTATGCCATTGCCCATACGCCCAAAAACGAAGGCAGCATAAGAAATTTTACAATGTTGCAGCTTTGTGTTCAAGTCAAGAGCAATGAGCGAACACTGAACATCGACCTTGACTTTGACATAACCAAGCTTAAAACGGCAGGAGTTTTTACACGTTCCTATAAAATCTATTGGAGTAAACAGACACAAACCGGCTGCGAAATTTACTTTTGCCGTTGGGGTCACGGACTCGGTCTGAGCCAGTACGGTGCGCAAGCAAGGGCACTTGACGGTAACAGTTATAAGGAAATTTTGAATTTCTATTTTTCAAAGTTTACCTTGAATACCAATGTCACGGAGTTAAACCCCGAACGCCCCCAAGCTTATACGCAGCAAATCCTTGCCTACGGTGTCATTACAGGCAATTCAGTAAACTTCCGTTCCGGTCCCGGTACAAGCTACTCTGCCATTATGCAGCTAAATAGCGGACAACATCTTGACATTATCGGTGCTAATTCTAACGGTTGGCTTATCTGTATTGCCGATGGCTGCCTCGGCTATGTAAGCGGAAAATATGTCGATATTCCGTTCTTTCCTTCGCCCGAAAACGGCGTGTTTATGTATCATCAAGCTGTCATCACCGATACCTGCACAGCATATGATGTTCCGGGCGAACTCGGCTCTGTAACCGCAACTTTTTATGCAGGCGAAACCGTTACCATACGACATATCATCGGTGAATTTTACTACATAACTTCCAAGGATGGTCGCAATGGTTTCATCTCCTCCTCCAATGCCTCCATACGTTACTACTCCATCACTTCACCCGTGTTGGATAACCTGCATATGCATGG
>CAYPXV010000023.1:0-18408 GCA_964414925.1 uncultured Clostridium sp.
AACGGAAATCTGGTCAAAGCCAAGATCTCTTATCGCCTTAACATCTTCGGTGAAATCAAGGTTATTGGCGGTAAAAGTACCTCTTATGTAATGCTCCTTATCGCCTCTTTGTGCGATAAGCTTTTGCATTTTGGGCACGATAATGTCATATGAACCGCCGCCGTTTGGAGTAATGCGCAGTTTATCATGAACTTCACGTCTTCCGTCAAGGCTTAAAACGAGATTAAACATCTCATCATTAATAAATTGACTTATTTCATCGTTCAATGCCACACCGTTGGTGGTTATAGTAAAATGAATCTGTTTTCCGTGGGTTTTTTCTATTTCACGACCGTATCTTACTATTTCCTTAACAACTTCGAAATTCATCAAAGGCTCGCCGCCGAATAAGTCCACTTCAAGATTTTTCCTGGAAGCGGAATGTTTAACGAGGAAATCGAGTGCAAGCTTACCTGTTTCGGCACTCATAAGCATTCTGCCGCCGTGAAATTCGCCTGTTTCGGCGAAGCAATAGCTACAGCGGAGATTGCAATCATGCGCCACATTAAGGCACATACTCTTTATGGGAGAAGTTTCGGCATTTCTCAATATCGGCTCGGGCATTGGGGAATCGAATTTACCGAGCTGTTTCAGCTCATTGATCTCCTCAAGTACTTCGTCAATATCCTTACTTGAATAGGGCAACGCATAAACGTCGTTGCCCTCTTCCATTTCGCGAACTATATCGAAAGTGATTTTGTCCAGCTTGTGGACGGCACCGCTTTCTACATCCAACACCAAATACTGCCCCCGATATTCAAAGGCGTGTATCATTTTATTTTTCGTTTTTAACGCATTTCTGATTTGCGACAGTGCAAGAGGTCTTGCATGCGGACTGGCAGCTTGCCTGGCATTCGCCGCAGCCTGTGCCTGTGCCCTTATTGATGCAGGGATTCTGTAATGTTTCGATATGTTTCATTTTTCTATCCTCCAAATGAATAATAAAGTCATTATACTACATTTATCGTCCAATTACAACCCCCTGTGCATTTGATTTTCAAAGTATTTAACCAAAGTAAATGCTGATTGAAGCGATTTTTTCTTATTTTGTTGACAAAAAATTATAAGTATGTTAGAATGAGCCGCAATTGAAAGGAGAAGAAAAATGAGGATTCAACTTTCGGATCATTTTAACTACGGAAGGCTTTTAAAATTTACATTACCGTCTATAGCTATGATGATATTTACATCCATCTACGGTGTGGTAGACGGGTTTTTTGTTTCCAATTTTGCGGAGAAGACGGCATTTGCGGCAGTAAATCTCATAATGCCGTTTTTAATGGTACTTGCGACCGTCGGGTTCATGTTCGGAACGGGCGGTTCGGCAATAGTGGCAAAGACCTTTGGTGAGGGCGATAAAGAAAAGGCTAATAAGTATTTTTCGCTGTTTGTTTATTTTTCGTTTGCAATCGGCATAGTTCTTGCCATACTCGGTTTTATCTTTATAAGACCTATTGCTTCTTTCTTAAAAGCCGAGGGCGAATTGCTTGAGGACTGCGTGTTATATGCCAGGGTAATACTTTGCGCATTGCCGTTTTACATTTCGCAGCTTATTTTTCAGAGCTTTTTGGTAACGGCGGAAAAACCCCAGCTCGGACTTAAAGTAACGATCCTGTCCGGAGTTACTAACATGGTACTTGATGCCGTGCTTGTAATTCTTTTACCTCAAGAATACAAACTGTTCGGTGCCGCACTTGCAACCGCATTGAGCCAGCTTGTCGGCGGCGGTCTGCCCCTTTTGTATTTCTCCAAGAAGAACGACAGCATATTAAGGCTTGGAAAAACCGAATATGACGGCAAAGCTATATTTAAAGCATGTACCAACGGTTCATCGGAATTTATGAGTAATATTTCAATGAGTCTTGTAGGTATGCTTTATAATTCCCAATTGATGGATTATGCGGGCGAAAACGGTGTTGCGGCATACGGAGTTATGATGTATGTAAGCATGATTTTCTCGGCTGCGTTTATAGGCTATTCCGTGGGTACTGCGCCGATAGTAAGCTATCACTACGGTGCGGAAAATCATAGCGAGCTGAGCGGATTATTAAAAAAGAGTTTAACTCTGATTTTGATTTTTTCCGTTTCAATGACATTATTGGCGGAGCTGCTTGCAGTTCCCCTTGCAAAGCTTTTCGTAAGCTATGATAAAGAACTGATGAACATGACGATTTCGGGTTTCAGAGTTTTCGGACTGTCCTTCCTTTTCATGGGCTTTGCGATTTACGGCTCGGGATTCTTCACGGCACTCAATGACGGACCTATATCCGCACTGATTTCGTTTTTGAGAACACTTGTATTTCAGATTGCCGCGGTTATGCTTTTACCGCTTATCTTGGGCATAGACGGCATATGGATTTCCATAGTTGTTGCCGAGGTCATGGCGGTAATATTGACATTCACATTCCTTATATTGAAACGCAAGAAGTATAAATATTGATTTAATAAACGGCTATTCGCAATGCGAATAGCCGTTTATTTTATTGTTTACCTGTTTGTTTTTTTAAGATGTCGCCTGCTTTTACGGGTTCATCGCATCCGATATAGATGTGCTGGCAGGCATGAGGTGCGCAGTCCTGTGATTCCCCTTCTTCACTGCGAATAAACGAAACATTGAATTTTCTGCCCACATCCTTCGGCGATAGAATAATCAGTTCATCGCCGACGGCAAATCTGTTCCTTTGCTCTATATGCGCAATCTTGTTTTCCGCATCGTACCCGAGTACGACCGCACTTATTTGATACTGCTGAATATAGCCGCCTGTTTCCGCCTGAATCATTTCCGAGCCGAAGCAGTCGCCATACTCGCCGAGCATGAATCCGGTGGTATAGGGTCTGTGGCTCAACTGCATAAGCTCACGTCTGACTGCATCCATATCATAGCCGTCGAGTGCCATGCGATAAGCATTTACAACCGTTGCAACATAGAGTATTGATTTCATTCTGCCCTCTATTTTAAGGCTTACAATACCCGAATCGATAATATCATCCAGATAATCCACCATGCACATATCCTTTGAGTTAAGGATAAAGCTTCCGTTACGCTGGGATATTATCGGGAAGAACTCACCGTCACTTCCGCGCTCACGAACTTCAAACGACCAACGGCAAGGTTGAGCACATTCACCCTTATTACTGTCCCTTCCTGCAATATAGTTGCTGAACAAGCATCTTCCGGAATAGCTGACGCACATTGCACCGTGAACAAATGCTTCAAGTTCCAAAGTCTCGGGTAATTTTTCCCTCATACTGCGTATTTCCGAAAGGGTAAGCTCTCGTGCAAGAACAATCCTGTCTATACCCTGCTCATGCCAGAACATGGCAGCTTCACTGTTTAGAGTATTGGCTTGCGTACTTAAATGCAAACTGAGTGACGGCGCAACACGTTTTGCAACCCTTATAACGGATGGGTCATTGATAATCAAAGCATCAACATTCGCCTTTTCAAGAGCCTTCAACGTTTCGGGAAGTGAAGTCAGTTGCTCGTCACGCATAAAGGCATTTACGGTTACATAAATCTTTACATTGCGTTCATGAGCATAGCTAACCGCTTCCGCTATTTCGTCAAGAGTAAAATTATCCGCAAGATTTCTCAGCGAAAACTCCGTTGCACCTATGTAAACGGCATCTGCGCCGAAATGTATTGCGGTTTTAAGTCTTTCCATATTGCCTGCCGGAGCAAGCAATTCTACTTTTTTATTCATCATTCCTCCGTTACCGAGTTAATCAGTAAATACATCGGTTTTAGCAATAAGAAATCATTTATCAATCGCTGTTTGATATCGCTCGGTTCAATTAAATCCGATACGCCATTAACGGATTTTGTCCAAGCAAAGGATTTGACATTGATAAAACGTTTTATTTCATCCGAGGCGTTCGGGAAATGTTGTTTTTTATATGAATCTGCCATATAATAAAACCCATTTTCTTCGAGGACGGTCGCCATTTCCAGGAAGGAGTGCGGTTCGGCAATAAGTTTAGCCCTGTACCTCTGCATGTAGCTCGGTTCTGCGCTATAGAATCCGATACCGTAGCGATAACCCGTCGGTGAAATTTCGAACCAGAGCGAACAACCGTCGCTTAGATGAGTATTCGGGTGACGAAAGGCAATCCACATATGGTTGCGATACGGTGATTTATCCTTTGTAAACCGAGTATCCCGTCGTATTCTCGATACGGTTGCATTGAGCGACTGATTAAAATCGGGGTCAAGCTCAAGAGCGGTAGGCAAAAGTTCCTTTGCCAGTTCCTTTAACGGCTGCTGAACGAACTTCTTATATCTATCACGATTTTCTTCAAACCATTCGGTATTATTATTCAGATTTATTTCAAACAAGAATCTGAATGTTTCATTATAAAACCCTGAAAAACTCATAATTAAGGCCAAAGGGGACTGTAGGTCGCAACGTTTTTATTATGCTCTTTAAGCGTCTTTGCAAAAACGAGTGCACCCGAATCCGGATCCATCAAGCAGAAATACAGGTACTCCTGCTCCACATACTCATCATTGGGGTAAAGTGCTGCATTAATAGCGGCATCGCCGGGGTTACAAACAGGACCCAACGGCAAACCGACATTTGTATGCGTATTGTAACCCGAGTCGGTTGCAAGCTGTTCTTCCGTAAGATGAAGTGAACCTGTTTTAAGTACATACTCCAGCGTAGCGTCGGAATCAAACGGCATATTTTTTTCGCTTCTGTTATGGAAAACCGCCGATACCTTTGCAAAGTCAAACGTTTTGGATTCCTTTTCCAATATCGAAGCCAAGGTTACGACCTCATAGAATGTCATATCGAGTTCGTTTGCTCGTGCCGTATATATGGGACCGAAAACCTGCTCAAACTTTGTAAGCATTTTATCAATCAAAGTCTCCACCGTCGCATCTACATAGAGTTCATATGTTGCGGGGAACAGGAAACCCTCCAGGGCATATTTGCGTTCACCCGTTTCATCCTCGGGAATTTCCGATATAAAGGGATGATCCTTTTCGAATTGTTCACCCGTAACCAAGAGTGAAAGGAAATCGTCGGGATTATCGATGAACCCCTGTTCAACGAGCTTGTCCGCCATCGCTTCAAGGGTTAAACCCTCGGAAAGTGAGACGGAAATTGTTTCTTTGGGCGGATTACCTTTACAGATAACATCGACCATTTCCGCAACGGTCATATTTTTGGAAAGTACATAAGTACCTGCCTGAAGTCTGTTGGCTTTGCCTATAAAGTCAACGTAGATTTTGAACACCGCCTTATGCTTAATCAAGCCGACATTATCCTCGCCGCAAGCTTCATACAGAATTTTTGCAATGCTTGACGCACCGCTGCCCGACGGAATTTCCACGACAATGGGCGTTGCATCATTGGGGTCAACAGGCATAAAATAGTTGTCTTTAATCTTATCGTATGCCACAAACAGTATCGCAAATACGGCTGCCAGTGTCAGCAGTATGATGAGTATTGAGCGAACAATACGACCGCCCATGCTCATCTTTTTCTGCGATTTTTCTTTGTTTCTGCGCTTACGTTGCCAACGCTCCAGAGCATCCGATGCATCGGTGTCCGAGTCGTCCAGACGTACAACACGTCTTGAGTTGTGTTTTTCTTCCGACATAACTTTTCTCCTTTTTATTTTGAGGTATCTAACCTACTTAAATCAATATCAACAGCACTTGCAAGCGTTTCATACACGTCTGCCATAAGGTGGGACAAACGGTATTCCGCCATCAGGTAACGGCTTGCGCAATCATCAAATTGCAAAAGCTCACCCAATTTTTGGAGTTTTATAAGTTCTTCCTCGGGAAGCTGACCCGCCGTTTCGAGTAATTGAAGCTTTGTTCTCAGTGCAGTGTATTCCTTCAATAAAACCTTGGTGGCTTCATTTGAGTATGCGTTTTGCCGTGCGCAGCGAAACTCATCGTATTCCGCGCTTTGTCTCAAAATTTCGGCAAGCTCATTTGTTTTTTCTTTAACCTGTTCATTCATTAACAATCAACCTCGATTATTTCGGGGAGGATAACGGGAGTTCTGCCGATTCTGTTCATCAGGAAACTTCTCATACCCGATTTCAATGAATTTTTGAATGTATTCCAATCGGTATCCGCACCCTTATGTAAATCTTTTGCAAGCTTATAAGCATACTCTTCCGCTTCCGTATAAAGCTCGCCCGATTCTTTGATATAGATAAAGCCTCTTGTTATCAATTTAGGCATACCGAGCAGTTCGCCGCTGTTTGAATTTATCGGAACGATTATAGCAACAAGTCCGTCCTGCGAAAGCAGTCTGCGTTCCTGCAAAACGGTTGAGCCTATGTCACCCACTCCGAGTCCGTCAACCATAATTGCATCCGACGGCACGTTTCCGGACAGTTTTGCGCTGCGCTTGGTAAGTTCCAGAACCTGACCGTTATCCATTATAAAAATATTGCCTTCCGAAATTCCAACCTGTTCAGCCAATTTCGCATTATGATGCAATTGCCGTGTTTCGCCGTGGACGGGGATAAAGTAACGAGGTTTAACAGTCAAGAGCATGAGTTTAAGTTCTTCCTGTCTGGCATGACCCGATACGTGAACATCCGCAAGTCTATCATAAACCACGTTTGCTCCCTTTTGGAACAATTGATTTATTACCCTGCCGACACTCTTTTCATTGCCCGGAATAGCGGAGGCGGAAATAACGACCGTATCGCCCTTTCCTATAATAACTCTGTGGTTTGCATTTGCCATTCTGAACAGACCGCTCATCGACTCACCTTGACTACCCGTAGTGAGAATACAAACCTTATTGTTATCATAGTCCTTGAGTTTTTCAAGCGGAACTTCACAACCTTCGGGTATATTAAGATATCCAAGCTCCTGGGCTATCTTTTTTATCATTACCATGCTTCTGCCCTGGAAACATACAATACGTCCATGCGCAACGGCGATATTTACCACCTGCTGGATTCTGTATACATTAGAAGCAAATGAAGCGACGATGATTCTGCCCTCCGCTTCGCTGAAAACCTTTTCGAATGTTTTACCCAGTTCCGCTTCCGATGGAGTACTGCCCGTGGATTCGGCATTGGTGCTGTCCATCATAAGCGCAAGAACACCTTCCGAGCCATAGCGGGCAAAGCTGCATATATCTATAGGTTCATTGTCTATGGGCGTGTAATCGAACTTAAAGTCACCCGTATGAATCAAGACGCCCACGGGAGTAGTTATTGCAAGTGCGACAGCACCGGCAATTGAATGGCTTACCTTAATGAATTCTATTTTAAAGCAACCGACTTCGATTACATCCTTTGCCGCAATGCAGCGCAAGTCCGCATCCTGAACACCACGCTCGTGAAGTTTATGATCGACAAGGGCAAGGGTGAAACCCGTACCGTAAACGGGAACATGGAATCGTTTCAGTGCGTACGGTATAGCTCCGATATGGTCTTCGTGACCATGGGTCAAAATAAATGCTTTAAGCTTATCCGCACTCATATCCAGATAACTCATATCCGGAATTACTATGTCAATGCCGAGCATTTCCTCTTCGGGGAACGCAAGGCCGCAATCTATAACAATCGCATCATCGCCGTATTCGATGACGGTCATATTCTTTCCGATTTCTCCAAGACCGCCCAGCGGAATTATTCTGAGAACCGGTGTTGTATTTTTTGCCAAAATTAATTAATCCTTTCGATTTTAGTAATTATGTCTCGCCGGATACCAATGATGCCAACTTCTTTTCCGCAGCATCCCATTTTTCGTAAAGCTCATCAATTTGAAGTCTCAATCCTTCGGCAATTTTTGCCAGTTCCTGTGCTTTGACATAATCGGAAGCAACGGCGGGCAAGCTCATCTTTTCTTCTATAGCTCCCAGCTCCGCTTCCTTTGCGGCAATTGCCGCTTCGCAGCGGTTCAATTCACCGCGTGCATGATTCACGGCACTTTGCTGTGCCTTCTTTTCTTTATATCCTATTGCATTGTCGGATACCGTCCGACGTTTCTGAATCTCACTGCTATTATTTGCAATACTTTCAAGGTATTCATCATAACCGCCTATATATTCGGTTAATCCGTTCTCGTCCATGTGCAAGATTCTATCCGCAAGTCTGTTCACCAGAAAGCGGTCATGGGTTACGACAACAAGCGTTCCGTCATAATCCTCAAGGGCAGCTTCAAGAGCCTCCCTTGATGCGATATCAAGGTGGTTTGTAGGCTCATCCATCAGAAGAAGGTTGCATCCCGTTAGCATAAGTTTCAGAAGTTGAACTCTTGCCAATTCTCCGCCCGACAGATTTGAAATAGGTTTATCGATATCGTCACCTCTGAACAGGAAGGCGGCAAGGGCATTACACATATCCTTCCTGGGAATTGTAGCATAATAACGTTCCCAAACCTCCTCAAGCACTGTGTTGTTCGGGTTAAGTGCCTGCATGGTCTGTTCATAGTATGCTTTTTCAACATGAGAGCCGAGGTAATAACTTCCCTTTGAGGGGCTTAATTTTCCTGCGATAATATTGAGCAATGTGGTTTTCCCGCATCCGTTATCACCGAGTATGAAAACCCTTTCCCCTCGTTTAACGAGCATATTGACATTATCGAAAACGACTTTGCCGTCAAACGATTTCCCGAGATTTTTAGTGCAGATAACGTCATTACCGCACCCTATTCTCGCTTTAAAGGAAAAATGTATGGATGAAGAATCTTTTTCCGGAGCGACCAATGTCTTTTTAAGCTTATCAACCTGCTTTTGTTTTGATGCAGCGGTTATAAAATTATGCTCCTGCCCCCAACGTTTCTGTTGCTCTATGATACCCTCTATGCGCTTAATTTCCTTACTTGTACGCAAAAACTGTCTGCGTTCGAGTTCACGGGCACTGCTTCTGAGTTCAATATGTCGTGAATAATTACCTTCAGACAAATACAATCTTTGATTTTTAAGTTCAATGGTTCTGTTCGTTACTTTGTCCAAAAAGTAACGGTCATGGGAAATGACGATGAATGCTCCGCGATACGAACTCAAAAACCCCTCCAACCACTCTATAGCTTTGATATCCAAATGGTTCGTGGGCTCATCAAGCAGCATGAGGTTTGAGTTTGAAAGCAGAAGTCTTGCAAGCTGTGCTTTATTTCTCTGTCCGCCGCTGAAAGTATTGGCACTTCTTGTCAATTCCTGTTCGGTAAAACCGAGTCCGAGCAATGCCGATCGTGTTCTTGACCTATACGTCATACCGCCCAGTGCATCGTATTTATCCGTTAATCGATGTTGACGTTCGATAAGTCGTGTCATTCTCTCGTCGTCAACATCCCCCTTATCAATCTCCTCCGCTATAAGCTCCAATTCGGTTTCTATATTTGAAAGTTCCGAAAAAACTTCCAAGACATATTCGTACAGCGTTGCGGATGAATCCGTAACCCCCTGCTTCATACTGCCTACGACAGTTCTTGCGCTGAATGCAACAGTTCCGCTGTCGCAAGCTTCGTCACCGAGTATGATATTAAACAGCGTAGACTTTCCGCATCCGTTAACACCGACAAGGCCAATATGTTCGCCCATATCGACCTCAAAGCTTATATTTTCGAACAACACTCTTGTTACGAAAGATTTTGTTAAATTATTTACACTAAGTAGAGACATTTTTACGGATTAATAACTACAATATCGAGTCCTGCTTTTTCTGCCATACGAACAGTCATACCCGTGCCGCCGAGATATCCGCCCTCATAGCAGGCAATTAAGGTACTTGCATGATTCACCATATATCTGTTGCGGCGCTGCATACATCCTTCGAAATAATCATTTGCCAGGACGACAGCCTTATCGCATTGTTTATAGAAAACATTTTCGGTAATATGATTTTTTGCATAAGGGAACACGCAAACAAGCCGGATATCGGGGTACTGTCTTTTCAGAGAAAGCACTGATTCGGCAGCATAACTGTCAACACCGTTAGCCATACCGCTGATGAAATAACGTTTTCCTTTTTTATATTCATTTTCAATTGCATCCTGAAGATTCTTCAGGAAAATCAGGCAACGAACTTCCTCATCCCTTTCCCAGGGCAGTTTATCGGCTCTGCGACCCGTGAAAGCAACGGTTGCATCCTTGGCAATATCAAGCTCGGCGGGTTCAACCAAAATCATAGTCCCTCCATGGTAAATCTTTCCCAATCCCTGTGCATATAGCGTTCAATGGGAAGGTACTCCCCGATGAAATCGCCGTTAAGCTCATGTTCACGGGCATAATTCTTAAACTCATTCAATATCGGTGCGGTGCTTACGGTATTTCTGACCGGCAGACCCGTTTGAATCGATATTTCGCGAATAAGTTCATAGCCGTCAATAAGCTCCGTGACCGTGGTTTCCTGAGAAAGATTTGTATTGTTTATTAAATTATCTATCGACATTCTGGACACCGGAAGGATGGATGAAATCATTTCAAGATTTCCGTCCAAATCCGACGAGAAAGGACGTCTTGCGTTTATTACAAACGAAACCTCTATGGACTGTCTTGGGATATTGGCGAAGAAACGGTAATACTGACCCAAAGCAATCGCTCCTGCCGCATCGCCGCCGACATCAAAGATAACCAGATCGCTGTCATCGCTGAAAGCGGAATAAATCTCGGCTGGCAGTGCCGGGATTTCCACGCCCGATGTTACGAACGATGGATTCAGTAGACGAATACCCGCATCGTCCAATTCCTTGTGCCTTTCGGCAGTGCGGAAATAAGGATTCACTATGTCCAAATCAACCAGCGTAACTTTTTTGCCGGTAGCGGCGACATTAAATGCCGTATTAAGGGCAATTTCCGTTTTACCCGAACCGAAATGCCCTACAAAAACATGATATTTTTTCATAATTATACCTGATAAAAATTTAATTAATTCGGTGCGTAAACGGCAATAAGCTGCTGTGCTGCCTTTATGCCGTCAACGGCGGCACTGACTATACCGCCTGCATAGCCTGCACCTTCTCCGACCGGATACAAGCCGGAATGATTCAATGCTTCACCGTTTTCATCTCTTGAAATTCTGATGGGAGAGCTTGAACGACTTTCAACCGCCGTCAAAACGGCATCATACATATCAAAGCCTTTAAGCTTATGTGCAAAAGCTCTTATGCCGTCCTCAATGCCCTTACCGATAACAGCGGGGAAGCATCGACGTATATCCGTCGGCACAACTCCCGGACGATATGTTGGAGTGACCGAACCGAAACCGGTCGGTGTTCTGTTATTCAACAAGTCCCCTACTCGCATTGCGGGGGCTCGATAATCACCGCCGCCAAGTTTAAAGGCGTTTTGCTCTATCTTGCGGCGAAATTTAAGTCCGGCAAAAGGATCGGGTCCGAAATCGTCGGTATTGACCTGCACGATTATCGCCGAGTTGGCATTTTTTCCGTCTCTTGCATGATAGCTCATGCCGTTTGTGACAACTTCACCTTTAGCTGAAGACGATGCCACGACAACACCGCCGGGGCACATACAGAAGGTATAAACCCCTCTGTCTCCCGATTTACTCGTAAGCCTGTATTCCGCTGCACCCAGTCTCGGATGATCCGCAAAACTACCGAATTGAGAACGATTAATAATTTCCTGCGGATGCTCTACTCTTACGCCGACCGCAAAGGATTTTTTTACAAGCGTTACACCTCTTGCATAAAGCATTCTATAGGTATCGACGGCTGCCTGTCCCGTAGCCAAAATGACCGCGCAACAGGTAATTTTCGTTTGACCGTTGACCGTTACCGACACGACCTTACCGTTTTTAAACTCTATGTCCGTCAAACAGGAGTTAAATCTTATGTCTGCGCCGAGCTGCGAAATATTCTTTCGCATATTGGCAATTACAGGCGAAAGCACATCCGTTCCGATATGAGGTTTTGCATCGATGGCGATGTTTTTGTCTGCGCCGAATCGAACGAGAGTATCGATAACATCATCCGCTCTCGAATCTTTAATGCGTGTTGTAAGCTTTCCGTCCGAAAAAGCACCCGCTCCGCCTTCGCCGAACATGATATTGCTGTTTTCATTCGGTTCCTGCGCTCCGCACCAGAAGGATTCAACATCCTTCTTTCGCTCCGTAATCGGCTTACCCCTTTCGAGCACGATAACCTTATATCCGTTTTTGGCAAGTTCGTATGCCGCAAACAAACCCGATGGTCCTAAACCGACAACGACAATGGGTTCATCCTGCTTAATACTTCCGTACTTTAAGTCGGTTTTACGATCATCTTCTACTCGTGTGACACCGCTTATCTTTTTCTTTAAAATCCATTCTCCGTCGGCATCGGGCAAATCGAGTGTTACGCTGTAAAGATAACGTATATCGCCTTTATCCCTTGCATCGAGCGAACGTCTTACTATGCGCAGTTTATTTGCCGTGCCAAGTGGTACTGCAAGCCTGTTTGCAACCAGACGCTTAAGCATGGAATCGGGTGCATTAAAAGATAAATTCAGGTTACTTATGAGAAGTCGCATTGCGGCTCTGTCCTTTCAAATAAATTATTCTTCCGTTACAGTTTCCACAATACAGGTAATTGAGGTGACTGTGTACTCCAGATCGTACAGATATTCCTGCTTACCGTTTACAAGTTCAAGCTCCGGTATCAAGGTATACGTTCCCGCTTCCTTCCCTGCCATGTTAAGCAGGAGTGAAATGTCTTTCGAATAGAGGTTTCGAATTAAGCTTGCCTTGCCTCGCAACGTGACCGAACAAGTTTCGGGCGAGTACACATAGGTAAATTTATCGCCTTGTTCGTTTACAGCCTCTATCGGCAGGTCTTCAAGCGTAATTTCTTCAATGCGTTCCCTTATCTCGATCGTAACGGTATATGTTTCCACACCGTTTACCAGAATCACATTTTCGGGCAAATCCAAGAGTTTAACCTGAAAACTCAAACTGCATTCCTCATTGACGGAACCGATGTCTATAGTTTCGAGTGAAATAAGTTCGCTTATCTGCTTCAGCAGTTCCTCATCGGCAGCCACGGTCACGGTACTCGGGTGAACGGATGTCTGTGTTATTTCGTAAATATCCTTCAAGGAATTTTGTCCCGTAAAGTTAAAGCTCAACGGAATTGTAACGCAGGGAAGGATATTCATCTTTGCGGTAACGGCGGGGAGACTTCCGCTCAGGCTGGACAAAACGATCTGTTCATCCGCAGCGTCATATAAGTTAAGTGCAAACGAGTCGTTGATGGATTCGGTTTTTCCCGTCAAATCGATATAACAGCTTGCCTTAACAACGCTTTGAAGTTCGCTTTCCGCTCCTCTTATCTGCACGCTGTTTGTCAAAAGCTGTAAATCTCCGTGCCAATAATTCTCGGGCAGTTCACCTATCAGGCTTGCCGAAACGGGTATGGTTCTCTCAACGAGATTATCGACGTTGATTACAATATTCTCGGTAGATATGCGGTCAATTTCACCGATTGAAGTCGTTACATTTATGTCAAGCACATATTCACCTGCTTTATGTACCGAATTCAAACTGACTGTTGCCTTGACAACATCCTTTTCACGTCCCTTAAAACGGGGCAAATCATTCAGCGTCGTACTGACAGTCACCGATATCGACGGCAATATCTGATCAATATCGCCCAGAATCGTTAAATCTCTCGAATAGAGATCCGATTCGCTTCCCGCTTCGAATGTTACGGGGATGTCCTGTATTCTTATGCTTCTGCTCGGGTTCTCGCTCATGAGTACATATCCCCACATTGTAATCGAGATAACAAGTGCAATCAAAGCATAGATAAGCCTATGTACCCACGGTTTTTTATACCACAACGTTTGTTCTTTTTCCGATGCGGTTTCAGCAGATTCTTTTTTTGCGAAAATGTCACTTATTTTCATCATCTTTATTCTGCCTCCTTATGAGAAATGAAAACGGTTTCTCCTCCCGGGGAGCGAAAAAGACACTTTCCAGTAGTTCGGTAAGCGCTATTCTGTCCACGTATCTTACCAGTTTACCGTTCTCCGCATACGAAATTACACCTGTTTCCTCCGACACTACGAGCGTAAGACTGTCCGAAGCCTGGGATATGCCCATTGCGGCACGGTGTCTTGTTCCCAGTTCCTTCGATATGTTTGAATCATTGAACAGCGGCAGAACGCACGCTGCATAGTGTATTCTTCCCTCCCTCATTATAACGGCTCCGTCGTGCAGCGGAGTATTCGGTTCGAATATGTTTTGAATAAGGGCACTGGTAGTTTTGGCATCTACCTGCGTCCCGGTAGCGAAATATTCATCAAGTCTTGTTTCCCTCTCGATTACAATAAGTGCGCCGACCTTTCTTTTGGAAAGCTCGATAAGGGCATTTACTATTTCCTTTACCACTCCGCTGTCTTCCGCTCTTTCCTTTTGCAGGAACGTAAACTTAAACCTACCTATATGTGCAAGTCCTCTCCTCAATTCCGGCTGGAAAACAACGGCTATGACAACAATACCGGAAACTAACAAAGTGTTTAGAAGATAATTAATCGTGTACAGATTGAATAATGTACTCAACAGAAATATGAGCAGCAGTACACCCAGACCCTTGAGCAATTGATATGCCCTCGTATTCATTGACCATTCGATTATTTTGTAAACAAGAACCGTAATTATCACAATGTCCAATACATCCTGAAATCTCAATTCCTGAAAACCGCTAAGTATTGCATTGATAATATCATTAAACGGCATCATTACACCTCCGTTCTTTTTATGTGGTTATCCTCTTTCATGATAACACAAGTTGCTGATTATGCGTAGTTTAATTTTATCCCAAAATGCTCATCTCGTCCAGTAATCTTGAGATATATTATTCTTTTTATTCAAAAGTTCCAGTACACTTCTGTCCGGCGGACAAAAATCGAGTTTTAACGCATCGTGTACCGTGAGCAAAGTAAATTCTCCGCCCTCATTCGCATGAAGGTTTCCGCTTTTGATTTTGCAGATAAAGAAGTTCAAATCGACGCAGACATCGCCGTAATCGTGCGTTATCTTCGCATACGGAGTTGTAACCTCGATTTCAATGCCGAGTTCCTCTCTGCATTCCCTTATCAGGGCATCTTCGGCGGTTTCGCCGTTTTCTATCTTTCCGCCCGGGAACTCGTATTTTCCGGCTCTTGCCTTTCCCTGCGGTCGCTTATACGCAAGTATTTTATCGTTTTCAATTATGACGGCGGCGGATACGGGTATCATCTCATCAAACCTCCCTGCAATTACACTTCCAATTATATTACAATTATCAGCATACTTCAAGTATCGGAATTGTTTGATTTTACAATGTTGTCGTGTACTTGGACGCAGTAAAAATTGTTGATTTTATTAAGAATTTTGCGTGCATTAATCTTGATTTAGTTTTTGGAATGTGTTACAATAAAGGAGGGGAGGGACGTGTTGCGCACGGTTTTATTTACTGCTTTATAAGGGAAACATAATCAGAAAAAACCTTCTTCCAAGATTGCCGTGATGCGTCCCAACACAACCCTTTTCCTCAGTCACATCAAATATTCTTTCGATGAACCTTTCATAAAACACATTTGTTGACATATAGTTATGGAAAAGGAGACCGAACAATATGAATCACAGTATAAGACCAACCGTTGGCAGAATAATAATCGCATCGCTATCCGGTATGCTCATGAGCATACTTCTTGTTGTCGCAGCCGCATTTTTATTGCAAAAGCAGATTATCGGAATCGAGAGCGTCGGAATTTTGAATCCAATAATCAAAGCCGCCTGTGCGCTTGTTGCCGCAATTGTCGCAAGCATTAAAATAGAACGTAAAAAATTTCTCATCGGGGGGCTTGCGGGGCTCGGGTATATGCTGTTGACCACGGTGGTATTTACCGCCATGAACGGCAATATAGACTTTAATCTTTCTCTGCTTACCGATGCGATAATATGCTTTACCGCAGGAATGAGCGGCGGAATAATTTGTTCTCTGGCAAGAAAAAATTGAATATTTTATCGGCATTGACTTGTGCGTGAAAAGGTGTTACAATCGCTTTGGACGGCAACCTCGTTAACACTTGTTGCCGCAAAAACCATTATTATGGATAAAAGCGAAAGGAAAAAGCAATGAAGAAAATTTTTAACAAACTCGTATGCGTTTTGTTAAGTATCGTAATGTGCTGTGCTTGCTTTGCAAGTTCCGTCATGGCGATAACGTTCGAGCAACCGGACGGAAGTCTTTCATTTGACAAGATAACACATCCCGAAAACGGCGCAGGCGAAAATGACGGCATAGTGGACTATGTCGGCGGCGGCGTAGTCTCAGCCGAAGACCTCGGACAGGGTGCAAGAGGACAAAGTTACTCGTGGTGTGCGGCAGGACGCGGCGAATACGTTTATGTCGGAACATGCTATGGTGCAATGACCAATACTCTGACACTGATGGACAATGTACTCGGCGGCAATTTTGACGATGATCAGCTCAATGCCATACTCAACGTTCTCTACAACGGTTCTTTCTTTATCGGTGAGGAAGACGGTGCAAATACCGGCGGCGTTCTCACCAAGATAAATACTACCACGGGCGAAGTTTCCATTATAATGTCAAAGGGTACAACAGGGCATAATGCCATGTTCAGAAACGTTACCCCTTATAACGGCAAATATTATTTCTGCGGTTCGGTAAACGGTCTTCCCAGCATTTACGAAATCGACCCCGAAACCGATGAATTTACCATGGTTTATCAGGGAATGACCCTCCAGGAATACTACCAGGGTTACTTACAGGGAATCTGCACCGGTATTCGCGGACTGTGCGAATTTGACGGCGAACTTATTCTCAGCTGCGTTACGCTTGACGGACCTATCATTCTGTCATCTTCAAACCCCTCAGAAGGATTTGAAGTTATCGCAACTCAGGAAGATCTGTTCAACTACCCCGCATATCACTATTGCGACAGCATCTACGGCGGTTCAATATGGGAGATAGTGGAATTTAACGGAAGCATGTATGTTTCAATTTGTACGGGTACTCCCGATAATATGCCCGATGAGCTTACCATGCAGTCATTCGCTCTTGTTCGCGGTGACAAGGATGAATCAGGCAACTGGACTTGGACAAGCGTAATCGGTGATCAGGAAAACGACGGCGCAAGATACACATTCGGCATCGACCCCGAACGTACCCGCTCCGGTGCAGGCGTTCTTCAAGTTTACGGCGATTACCTTTATATCGGCGAATACAACGACGAAGAAATTGCTTTAATGGATGTTTTAACTGATGTCAACTTTGATTTCATGAACGCAAACCTCAGTCAGTCGGTAAGCCTCTATCGTATGGATAAGGATGAAAATATCGAACTTGTTGTCGGTGATGCTACCGAAATGTTCCCCGACGGCAGTTTGTCCGGCATCGGCTCTGGCTTCGGTCGCAACGAGAATCAGTACATCTGGAGAATGACCGAGTACGAAGGAAAGCTCTATGTAGGTACATTTGATACAAGCAGTCTCCTTGAGCCCTTGGGTCAGTTTGTAAACGGTGACATCTTACATATGTCCCGTGAAGAATGGCTCAGCCTTCTCTCTTTCATCCGTGACCTTATCAGTGTAAGCATCGGTGGCGATGATGACGACACAAACGCTGCAAGAAATGATTTCATCGCCAAATATGACGACGAAACAATTGCTTACATGCTTATGACAGGTGACATTTCAAAGCTCGGTCTTGATATGCGCAGCTCCGACATTAATTGTGAGGACGTAAAGGCTTATCTGCTTGAAAATAATGTTTCCGCCCTGCCCGGCGATATCTCCGACCTTATCGGTGAGTTCGGCGGATTGAGAGGACTTATGGATACGGTTCGCAGCTTGCTTACCTGCGCTCGTTATCTCAGAAACGCTACCCGCGGATTTGACATGTATGTTTCCGAGGACGGTGTAAACTTTGAAACCGTAACAATCGACGGCTTCGGCGATCCCTATAACCACGGACTTCGTGTATTTGCCGAAACCGATAACGGTCTTACCATCGGAACCGCCAACCCCTTCTACGGTACGCAGGTTTGGCTGATGAACGAGCCTGAAAGCGAAGTAGTACAGCACACCGTAAGTTTCGTTGACGGTGTTACCGAAGAAGTCATTTATTCCATTTCGGTGGATGACGGCGATGTAGTTTCGGAAGAACTGTTCCCAACTGTAGCAGAACATGACGGCTATACATTCCTGGGATGGGATTATGACAATTCACCCGTTACCGATGATATCACCATCACTGCTGTTTATGAGGAAGACGCAGCACCCCTGCTCGGCGATGTTAACGACGACGGTGAGGTTAACATTTTTGACGTTGTTATCATAATCCGCTACGTCCTGGGCGTCGGTGAAATCGAACTTCCCGAACGTGCCGATATTAACGGTGACGGCGTTGTCAATATGTTCGATGCAATTCTTCTGCTC
>CAYPXV010000024.1:0-17973 GCA_964414925.1 uncultured Clostridium sp.
GTAGTAGCTGTTAAGTGCATTGGAATACATGCTATAGTAAATCTTCACATCGCCGATTTTGCCGATGAGCGGATTGTTGTTTACCGCTGAACACGCAATGGTTGACACCATCATGATGGCTGCAAGAATTACAGCAACCAACTTCAAATTAATTTTCTTCATTTCAAACTCCTTTTGTGAATAGAAATTCCTGTCTATTTTAATTGTTGTTGTTCTATTTGTCAAGCCCTAAATTAATCGGAACCGACACTTTTACGTGGGCGGGGGTAGGGATGGATCGCCCGTTCCGTAGTGAATCTCACCGCGTACACTCTTATAGACATCCCTGTACAGGTATTCCGTATCGATCTTTTTCCCGGAAGCATCGTAAACGTCCCTGTAAACATCAACAACGTAGCGATATCTGGGAGTAATGGTGTATACCTGGTATCCCTTGGGCCACAGAGGCTCTGCAACCATCAAGGGTGCTTCGGGCTCCTCCGTTTCCACAAGCTCGGAACGCATCTTGTAAGTGTATCCTTCGGAAGATTTGGCTCCGTATACGCAGCAGTAAATACGCTTTGCGTTTACATCCGCATACGAAATCAAAAAGTACGATAAGTCACTGTTGTTTATCCATGCAAGGTCGGGCCCGTATGAAGAAACGGTTGCGTCAAGTCCCAAAGCTATGTACGAACTCGGGATGGAATGATGCGACCTGTTGGTTATCTCTATGTTAGGTCCGACTATAAGCAGTGCATTGTAAAGGGTTGAACTTACCTGGCAAATGCCTCCTCCGGGACTGTCAACATATTCCTTTCCGCCGGATATGCCTGCTGCCTGAAGCCAACCGTCCGCCTCGGTTCGAGGACCTAAAATGGTGTTGTAAGTCAATTCTTCGCCCGGCACCATCTCTATGCAGTTAAGCAGTGCGGCTGCCTTTTGAACGTTACGGGTTCTGTTTGTTCCGCTCGATTCAAAGTCTGTGTATGCCATGCTGAGTCTGCCGAAATTGCTCTTTAACTCCTCCACCGTTGATGTAGGAAGCACCTGCTCGAATTCGGGCTCGATTTGTGTTGAATAGTTACCCGCTTGATATTCGTCAAGAATACTCTGCTTGAGAGCTTCGCGGTTTACTACCATGCCTGCCGAACCGTTGTGGAATATCGCTTCCGCAATTTCAACATTACCGATTTTTAAAGTCTGAGTAGCGTATACGTCCTGGGATGAACCGCCAACGCCCACGCCGGGTTTGCCGCCGCCTTGAAGGTTGCGCAGCGTTATGTACGGCTCAACCGCAGGAGTGTCGAACTTTGCGGCAATTTCATCGATGGATTCACCGAACTTTATTTCGTCAATACTGATTTCGGCTGTTAAATCCAAACCATCGGAAGCAACTTGAATACGTTTATTGTAGTTCGCCAGAAAATCGGTGTCGCTTTCACGTCCGATTCTAAATGCTTCGGTCAATACGCTTTCGATGTTCGTACTGAATCCGAATGCTGCCGAATCAACTATATACGTCATGTTTCCGTAGTTTACGGAGTAACAAATACCGCCGAAAAGTTCATTTATGTTTCGATAATACATCTCGATAACTTCATCGTAGGTACTGCCGCCTATCGATACGCCGTCGAGTGTTATTCCGTCGCAGAAAGTATTGTTCTCAACATAGCCGAACGGAACGCCGTCCGTGTAACCTTGTATGGTTAAACTTCCGTCCGCATTCTCCGTTATATTAACGTTGTTCGAAGCAAGGTATTGCTCAACTGCCGTATTGTGACTTGCCTTGATTCCCACCTTTATAAGAAGTCGAGCCAAAACAAGGACGGCAAGCAGTGCGGCACATAAAACGATAAACACAAGGACTGCCGTAATCGGATTTTTCAGTAGATCCCGTATTCCTTTTTTTAAAAATTTTTTCTCCAATTAAATACCTCCGGTCTTTTCGTGTCGAAATTTCATTCATATCATACTTATCTAATTATAAAGCATAATTCCCATATCTGCAACTTTTTTATTTATATAGAATCTTTGCCCCGAAACCCCTTTTTCGGAAAAACTCTTTAATCCACTGATTATTTGCCGTTGAACAAAACGACAAATAAATATATTTCAAAAATGAGTAAAAAGGGGGTTGCAAAATCGGAGATAAACGGTTATAATAACACCCGTTCCGAGTGAACAAGCTGGTGTAGCTCAGTAGGTAGAGCACGTCATTGGTAATGACGAGGTAGTCAGTTCGAATCTGATCACCAGCTCCATTTTTTTGCCCCATCTAAATAGATGAGGCTTTTCTTAATTTCTACAAAATGATGACCGCCGGCATAGCAGGCAGTCATTACTTGATTACTCGATTGGCAATTCTATTTTAAATTCAACAAGCTCATCGTCCGTGTTGCGCACGGATATCTTTCCGTGATGAAGTGTTACTATCTTACGTACCAGAGAAAGCCCTAATCCGTTTCCTTCCGATTTGTGCGAAGTATCACCCTGATAGAACTTTTCAAATATATGCTTCATTGTTTCATCGTCAATTGCAGGTCCTGCGTTGGCAATGGTAAAGGTCAGCTCTTTCTCCGATTGGGTTAAGTTCACATATATCGTCCCACCACGAGGACTGAATTTTATTGCATTATCAAATAAATTCGTAAATACATGGTTCATTAACGACTCTACAGCTCTGAACTTTATGCTGTCCATATTCAGCTCAAATTCAAGCTCCTTCTCCATCCATTTGCTTTCCAACGCAACCACACTGCAACGAATTTGCTCGTCGATTCTATAGCTTTCTTTCGTTAACCCCATCGTTTCGTTGTCAAGCTTTGAAAGCATCAGTATGTTGCCGACCAGTGCCGATAAACGTTTGCTGCTACTGAGTATTCTTTCGGTGTACTCGTTTTTTAATTCATCCGACAAGTCAGGGTTTTGCAGCAAAACCGCATACCCTTCGATTGCCGCAAGCGGTGTCTTGAATTCATGTGAGACATTTGAAATAAAGTCGTTTCTTAACGTCTCCACATTATTTAATTCATGCACCATGTTGTTGAAGTCCTTATTGAGCTGTTTGACAAACTCAACGGAGGTGTTCTCATTAAGCTTTACCATAAAGTCACCCTCGCCGACTTTCTGCATGGCACTGCCCAGCGTGTTGATAGGATCTAAAAAATCCTTTGACAGCATTATCGTGATCAATGATCCGATAAGTAAGCTGCAACCAAACATGCCCACAATAAGTAAAGTGGTCTTCAGGTGTGGAAATAATTTGAATTTTGTGATTATGAGCGCAATCAGCGAAACAAGTAGCACGCTTGCTGCCAAAACACAAAATACATATATGGAAAAATACCAGCGAAGTCCCTTTAACTTCTTTACATCAAAATGTGATGATGTAAGGTCTATGTACCGCCCGTGCTTGAATATGGGCTTTGATTCTTTGTCCTTTGTTTTACCCATGATGCTTAATTGCCTTGTATCCAAGACCCCTTATCGTCACAATCTCAAAATCGGTGTTGTCACGGAAACGGTCTCTTAATCTGTTTATATGTACATCCACCGTGCGAGGTTCGGTTTCACTGTCAAGTCCCCATATGTCATCCATCAATTGCTGCCTTGTAAATATCCTCCCGGGGTAGGATGTAAGCTTGTACAAAAGCATAAATTCCTTTTGCGGCAAAACCATGCTCTTTCCGTTACAGCTTACTGTCATAGAGTCGTATTCCAGTACGGTGTTGCCTATAACCTGCTTCCTGTCGCTTATCATTTTAGCACGCCTGAGCAAGGCACTTACCCTCAATACCATCTCGTTAACGTCAATCGGCTTTACCATGTAATCATCCGTTCCAGACGTAAAGCCCCTTTGCATATCGTAAAATGAATCTCTTGCGGTTATCATAAGTACGGGTATACTATTGCCGCTTTCACGCAGCGATGATACAAGTTCGTATCCGTCCATATTCGGCATCATTATGTCCGAAATGATTAAATCCACATACTCCTTGTCCAGTACGTCAAGTGCTTCTTTGCCGTCGGAAACGCATATCGTGTGATAACCGTTGTTCGTAAGTACCCTGTGAAATAATTGGCACAATTCCTTGTCGTCTTCGGCAATCAATATTTTAAACATGGAAATTATTACCTCTTTCCCTGATATTTAATTCTATTCTTTAATAGTAATATTAAAACATGAATTGAATATCAATTCAAGCCCCTTTATTTACGGAGACGTTAAATATATCGCTATTTAAACTAAAATTTAAGTTCCGTTGATAAACAGTAGTCAATTCCGATTTACGATAAAATCGTATTCGGAGGTAAAAATGAAATATAAATTGCAATGTCAAAAAAATGAATTAACCAAATCAAAAGAATTGCCCGTACTTGTATTGTGCGAAGCTTTTATTCTTGTAACCTTGATTCTGTCTTTGACAGGCGTTCTCGGCAGCGATAAACCGTCGGGTAATGCACTTATCTGTCTGATGGTATCGTTGCTTTTGTTGATGCCCTGGGTTTTTGAACATTGCTTTAAGCTCTATATGCCGATTTTACTTAAAGCGATGTTTATGCTGCTTATAATCGGAGGTCCGATCCTCGGTAAAATCTATCGCTTTTACTATATCGTCCCACTTTGGGATAAGCTTCTTCATACGTCCTCGGGATTCTTGTTTGCGGTTATCGGTGCCATGATTCCGCAGGTTTTGGATGAGAAAAACTCGAATCATTCACAGGCTTTGGTTCTGACCTGCGCTATGTGCTTTACCCTTGCCATTGCCGTTATCTGGGAGTTTTTCGAGTTCGGCATGGATAGATTTTTCGGTATGGATATGCAGCAGGATACATGGATAACGGATATTAATTCATACCTACTCGGTACGGAGAAGGGAAGCCTCGGTTCTATCTACGGAATTAATTCCCTTATAATTAACGGCGAGCAAATCGCCACTCAAGGTTATCTCGATATAGGTCTGATTGATACGATGCAGGATATGCTCGTCTGCGCTTTGGGCGGCTTGATCTATTGCGTTTGTAACGTTCTTTATCATAAAAGCGTTAAAGCTCTTTCATGGTTCTCCAATATCATCCCCGTTAAGTCCGATAACTGTGCCGTGACCGCCTGTGAAGCCGAATCGCTGCATAGCGAAAATTGATTTTAACGTTTGATGATTCTTATTATATGAGAAATTGCTTTGCCGACAGCGCATGGTATTACGGAGCAGACCAAGTTCGATCTGCTCCGTATTCCTTCTTTATGTTTTGTGCGTGTTTAGTTGTCAGTCGAAAATAACGTACTCATTGTACGCTGAAACAAACCATCTCTCCTCTTCCGAGTAGCGTGTACCGCCGTAATTCGGAATGAATGTGCTGCCAAGACCCCAGTCGGTGTAGCTGCTCCAAAGCTGAGCATATTGCTCATCCGTCATTGCGAAGCAAAGAGGTTGATAGGTAAGACCGACAATCGGTGATGAACAATGGTATTCCGAAATCAGATTGTATGCCTCCCCGTTTTCATCGACTCTTTTATCGATAAGGTTGGAATCCATGGTGTAAACAAACAGTATGTATCTCGAATCAGCGGCTTTACTGTCGGTGCTGCATATGTCTTGCAGCCACTTTACCGCTTCTTTTCTGGTTTTAAGTGTGTCTGCGTCGGGATTTCCCGTAGCTAAAAGCTCTTCATAATCCTTAACCAGTGAATCATAGTAGTCGGGGTCTTCCAGCTTGATTACTTCCAAGTCTTCTTCGGAGTATCCGTAGTACCTCTCGTAGTATTCTTCAAAGCTGTATTTCGCATAGTTAAAGGGAGACTCCCAGAATCCATCAAAACACGTCACCAAATCGCTTTCGGAATCATAGACAAAGAATATAAAGTCCGCAGAATTGGATGCCCAATATTCCGTATCGCATACGTCGCAGAGTACATCAAATTCGTTCACATACTCCTTAAATGCTTTGTTCATTTCACACTCATTGTCCGCAAGAGCGATGTATGCTTTGAGCGTTTTGGGTGTTAAGGTTGAAAGCTTAACAGCTCTTATACATGAATTATCATTCGTTGCGATGAACAAAAGGTCAAATGCCAATGTTTTGGGATTTGTGACGGTATATGTATGATAGGACGAATCATCAAAATCGTCATCAAATGAGCGCTTATTTCCGGTAATAGCCTCTATTGTCGTCGAACTTTCAAAGCCTTCGTAATAGTCACCTTTGCTGACATACGTGTCCAAATTCATCAGATCAAAGCGTTGCTCGTCACTCAAGAGTGAAAGTTCTTCGATAAAAGTGTCATATAGAGAATCGAATCTCTCATCCGCAAGGACGAAATGTCCGTCTTTGAATTTATCAACGTCGGTTGCAAGCTTCTGATAATCTTTATCCTCGCTCAATACCTCATAGATATCTCGTTCTTTACAGGAAAGGTCGTCAATACTTAAAGTAAGCTTCCTGCCGTCTTTAAAGTTGATGGTTACACTCTTTTCGCCCGAACCGGATAATCCGCCCGTTGCATATGAGAATATGTCTCGACTGTATACTTCAAGTCTCAGAGTTTGAGAAAAGTCAAACAGCTTTTCGATTTTTGCCTTGTCGGTTACTTTGAATGTCTTTTCCGCTCCGCATCCCTTGCCGTAACGATCAACGAATTCATAGGGTGAAGTATTACCGAATAGGTAATTCATATCGTAGTCTCCCCAAATTACATCGTCATAGTTCGGTAAACAATAGAAATTGAATGAAACACTTTCGATGTTATTGAGTGAAAGGTTCATGTTTCTTTCAACGTTTTGGATTAGTTTGCTCGAAAGTACGGTAAGCATGAGCATTGCAAATGCTATGGGCAGATATGCGAAGGACCTCAATGCCGTCTTAATTTTGCGTGAGCTTATCCACATAAACGCAAAGTAAGTTACTACTGTAATGAGCAGGAAAATGAGTATTGCGCCAAGCATTTGCGAATCGTTTGAACCCGCATTGTCGATTATCAAACCGAATCCCATCAACAGTTCGCTTGCAAGCGCAACGCCGAAAATAACATTCAGCGCAAAACTCCTGTATCCGTTGCCCGAGATTTCGTTTCTCGAATTTATAATCGCCATTCTGCTGAAATAAAGCAGTGCAAGAGGAAGGATTACTTTTAGTACCCAACTCAGAACGTTTACGGTAGATACTCCCGTGGGAATAAGAATGTTGATTAAGGGCAATGATAAATCACAGTAAGTGCCCAGGCAAATGTTCAATATAGGGAAAAATGCACCTAAAATTCCTGTTGCCACAATTGCGGAGAAGGTTCTGCCCGTTATCGGAAGAACAAGACAAATAAGTCCGAAAACTCCAATGCCCTCAAGCATAGCGGCAATAATGTCAACGATTACTTCCGATACGTTGTAACCGTAGTTGCCTATGGAAATAAATGAGTTAAGCTGTCCTATGCTGCTTCCGATCAAATATCCTAAGCCCCATGCTATAACCGTGCCCAACGACAGAATCAATCCTGCGGACAGATATGTGGTCCAAAGACTGTCACGGGAAACGGGGATGCTACCGAACAGTTCGTTCGTCGATTTATCGCGAAGCTTTGTTCCGAGCTGATATGCAGTTATTGCCATCAAAATAACAATCGCAACCGGCAAAAAACTCATGTCGATGTGAAAGTCTTGACCTATAATGTCCGACTTAAATGCGGAATACGCATACGTTATGGAATTTATAAGCGTGATGGCACAAACACATATTGCGGGCACAAGCAGTCGCTTGAATGTTTCTTTTAACAGTGGCTTATGAAGCCTTAATATCGATTTTTTCATATCATTCATTCACTCCTTGTTCTGTTAATTTCAGATGATTTCATCTATATGGTAGCCGAAGGAATCCATCTCGAATGAAAATACTTCTTCAAGTGTAAGCGGAAGCAGTTCATACAATAGCGGATTGAGCGATTTGATGTACGCATCGGTTCCCTCTCTGTCACCCTTCATTATCGCTACGGATACTTTACCGTTCTTATGCAGAGACATCAGTTCGGTATTGGGAATTTCGGCGAAAAATGCTTCATCGGTCGGTTCGTTGAATGCTATCTGGATTTTGAACATCTTCGTCTTTAAATTAACAACATCGCTCTGTAAAACAAGCTTTCCGTTGTACATGAGTGCAAGTGAGTCACAGGTATCCTCAAGTTCCCTCAGTGAGTGACTTGTCATTATAACGCAGGCGTTTCTGTCACATACCTCGCTGTAAATCAACCTTGCGGCAGCTTTCTTTGCAAGCGGGTCAAGTCCGTCGTATGTTTCGTCAAACATGATTATGTCGGTATTACATGACAGCCCCAGTACGGTCTGCGCCTGCTTTGTCATTCCCTTTGAAAAAGAACGAATTGCCGCTTTGGGGTTGAGCCCGAAAAGATTGGTGTATTTGTTAAATTTTTCATACGAAAAATTTTCATAACATGCCGAGTAAAACGCTGCAAGATTACTCATACTCGCCCTCGGATGAATGAGCTGAATATTATCGGGAATGTAAACCAGATGCTTCTTCGCTTCGGCATTATCATAGCTTTCTTCACCGAATAATTTTACCGTTCCGCAATCGGGATGAAAGACACCGGATATCAATCGCAGCAATGTCGATTTTCCGGAACCGTTAACCCCTACAAGCCCGAAAATACCGCCGGGTGCTATGTCGGTCGTTAAATTGTCAACAGCCGTTTTTTCACCAAACCTCTTGGTTAGGTTTCTTATTTCAATCATTTTAATTTCCTTTCTGTACTTATTGTGCTTCTCCGTCTCTATATGCTTCGTTTACAACGGAGATTACTTCGTCAATACCTATACCCGATGCTTTCAGCTCAACAGACAGCGTTTTTATTTTGTCCAATAACCCTCTCTTTCGCTTCCTTATCAGGTCGTATGCTTCCTCTGATACAAACCTTCCGTTCCCCGGAACGCTGTAGCAAAGTCCCGAACGCTCAAGTTCGGTGTATGCCTTCTGTATCGTGTTCGGATTTACCGACAATTCCATTGACAATTGTCTCACACTCGGAAGCTTATCGTCCGATTTGAGTAACTTTGCCATTACATATCGCTCAAATTCAGAAATGATTTGCTCGTATATCGGAATGTATGATACCTTATTTACATTAAACACGCCTTCTCCTTTCCGTAGCTCAAATTAAAAGAACTAACTGTACTATAAAGAATAACACAGTTAGCTCACATAGTCAAGATAGAAAATGATTAAATATTAAAAATCAACTCGTCTGCCCCAACGGAAATTGGTTAAATACCAGTTAGTCATAGAAGAAATAACGACACGTCCTGCACTGGAAGATGCGTGAAGCAATAAATTATTGCCGATATAAACACCGACATGAGTTATTCTTGATTCGTCAGCTTGTCTGAAAAACATAAGATCTCCGGGAACAAGCTCGTCTATAGAACTGATATATTCCCAGTTTTCGTTTGCGGCATACATAGCGGAGCTTTGACGGGAAATGGTGTATCCGCCCCGGTTCAGACAGTAATAAACAAGTCCGGAACAATCAAAGGAATCGGGTCCGCTGTCACCGTACACATAGGGCTTTCCCATTTGGTCGAATAGGGAATTTAAAAAGGCAATACGCCTACACGTATGGGACGGCTGATTAAACATAACCTTTCTCAGTAGTATCAGTGCGTCAACGGTCGTTACCGTATAATCATGGTTTGTATCTGCACAAACATAGCTAAGCTCGTCGGGCAGGGTTATTATTCTCTGTGCAATTCTCAAAGTAAGCATCGCATCGATTATATCGGCGGTGTTATCCCTGTTGGTATCGCCGCATACAAGATATGCCGGTGGGTCATCATAAACAGCCTCGGGCTGCGTTTCGGCATAAACCGGAATACATGAGAAACAAATCGTTAAGGTCAAAAACAGTAAAAATACTCTTTTCATGATAAAATCCTTTCTTTTTCTCAATGAAGTATAGCAATCTTTTTCACATTGGTCAAGCCTTTAAAAAACCATTTTTTTCCATGTATCGATTTTGATTTTAGTGCATATAATGAAAGCATGAGGATAAGAGAGAAAAAAAGAAAAAGGGGTATTTATTCCGCTTGCGAATGTGAAAGGCTAAGTGAAATTGCGCAGCCTTTGACGAATAATTCGGACGGAATAAGCTCGGATGTACTCGGAAGCTATACCGGTATCGCATCCGACGGGTCGGCGCCCCAACAGGATGCGGATGACCTGTAAATATCGGCTTGTGTTTCAAAGTCGAATTTGCATTTTCTGTCGGTCGTTGCACAGACAATCGATCGATTCATCCTCGGGTCATTGGGCGGAGCTTTGCTCCGCCGCATCTGTTTATTCGAAATTCGGTTTTATTTGTTAATTTCAATCATTTGTCGATATGTACTATTGAAAAAAAATAAAGAAACTGCTATAATTAAGCAATAGTCGATTTAGGAGGACAATAATGAAGTTTTTTTCTAAAAAGAGTATTGCTTTTTTTCTTGTGATTATGCTCGCTTCAATCGTAGGTTGCCAAGACTACAGCATCGATTCTGAAACCAATGTCTACAGCGATCAGTTCATTTCCTTTGAGTTACCGCAAAATTATGTCTTTGCGTTCGAAACCGAAATGAGCGATGTTTACTATAACTATTATACTTTCAAAAAGAACGGCGATCCCGGCGGAAGTAATATTACCTATTGGACTATGAAGCTCAACAGCTTAACCGCCTCAATAGTCGCCTTGAACCAAAGCACCGTTGAAGAAAATCTGACTAAGCAGTACAGAGACAAAGATAAAGCTGTAAGTATCTACGAATATAGACGTATTGACAGTGAAAACTATATGGGCTATATGGTTTATTTCGGAATAGCTCCTTTCGGTGATGATGTGGAAAGCTCGGAAGATAGAACCGCTTGCATAACCATTATGCTTGCACGTCGTAGTGATTACGCAACTTCTGTCATAACGTTTAATTCGATTGATGAAGCTACGGAGAAATTGTTTTACGATTCCGCAAATACCGTTACGCCTGTTAAGCCCTGATGTCGGAGGTTAAAAATTAAAGGAATGAGCAACAGAAACAGGATTTTTCTTAAAATTTCACTTCGGGTTCTTTTAGTCATGGTAATCGGCTTTCTGGCTTACCTTTTATTCGATGCGAAAAGAAATGATGATGCTTATCCGGTAATTTCGCTTAGCAGCGATAAGATATATATAAGTGTTGATGCAGATGAAGATGCGCTGCTGACAGGCGTGAGTGCGTTTGATGCAGAGGACGGTGATTTAACCGACAGCGTTATCGTGGAAAATATTTCACAGTTTGTCGATGCCGGTAAGTGCATAATAACCTATGCGGTATTCGATTCCGCAAATCATGTATCAACCGCCTCAAGGGAGATGTACTACACGGACTATACTTCGCCTCGTTTCCAAATCCTCGGCAGGCTTGAATTCAGCTACACAGGCTCTTTCAATCCGCTTTCGCAAATAAAAGCGTTTGACTGTATTGACGGCGATATCAGCAGTAAAATCAGTATGAATCTGCTCGACTCCGATGACAACCTGTATTCAATCGGTATACATAAAGTGGAATTCAGAGTGATGAACAGCTTCGGTGATTCGGCATCCATTGAAACCGAAATAATCGTAAACGATGCGACGTATACAGAGCAAAAGCAGACGCCGATAATTACTCTTACGGACTATATTGTTTATGTCAACAGAGGCGATGTCATATCGGCTCAGGACTATATCAAAAATATCCAGGTTGACGGACAAGCTTATTCGCTCAAACAATACGGAGTAAATAACATCGAAATAGATACGAGTGAATTTGACTCGATGCAGACGGGTGTTCAGAAGATTGTCTTTTATGTAAAAAACGGACAGTACAGCAGCTCTACAAAGCTTATTGTCTGCGTCTGTGATGATGTGTGATTTCAGGAGGGAATTATGCCGAAATTTACGCCTAATAAACAGAATATCGGTTCAAAAAAATCCTCGTTCTCACTTGAAACGATTGCTTTTAATTTACTCAAATACTGCTGGATGGTCATAATAGGCACTCTTATAACGGCTATGGCTGCGTATGTGGTCGTTACCGAAAAATACGAGCCGAAGTATACCTCAAGCGCAACCTTTGTTGTGTCAACAAAAGGCACAGTCACATCCAGCGTTTTTACAAACCTCAATGCCGCAAGAAGTCTTGCCGAATCGTTTAAATACGTCCTTGACAGTGACGTGCTTATGAAAACGGTGTGCGAAACTATGGGGATAACAAGCTTCTCCGGTACCGTAACCTCAACACTAATAGAAGATACAAATATACTTCAGCTGTCCGTTACGTCCGATTCGCCTTCGCTTACATTTAAAATGATAAATGCGATAATCGATAACCATCATATCATTTCGGACTCCGTTATCGCCGATGCCGTCATGGATATTTTAATGAGACCGTCTGTTCCGAAGTCACCGGTAAATTCGATGCAACGCTTCAATACCGTGAAAAAGTGTATGTTGATTGCCGCACTCGGTATTATCGCAGCTATTATTTTCTATTCCATATTGAGCGATAAGGTCAAGGATGATAACGATGTGGACAACAGAATCGACTGCGAAAAACTTGTTACGCTTGATCATCAAAAGTCAAATATTACAATTAGGGGAATTTTAAAGAAAAGGAAAAAGAGAATACCACTGATAACCGACCCGACAACGAGCTTCGGTTATTCGGAAACAATGCGTCTGTTGAGAACCAAGGTGGAATACCTCATGCAAAAAGGAAATCATAAGGTTCTGATGGTAGGAAGTGCTGCCGACAGCGAAGGGAAGAGTATTGTTGCCGTTAATTTGGCTTTGATGCTTGCTAAAAACGATAAGCGTACCTTGCTGATAGAAGGAAATATGTTTAATCCTTCCATTGCGAATATGCTTAATCTGTCAATTGACGGTGATTTGGCTATTGACGAATATCTTACAAGTAATATCCCTGTAGATATGCTTCCGAGCCCCAAGGCTTTTCCGCTTGTAAGTCTTTTGGCATGCAAGAAACCTCTGTCCAATTCATCCGAAATTATTAACTCTAAATTAATGGCGGAGTTCGTAGAAAAATCAAAGAGACATTTTGATTATATTATTATCGATACTCCGCCGATGGCATTTTCAAGCGATGCCGAAAGTATTGCCGAACTTGCCGATGCCGCACTCATGGTTATAAAACAAAACGCTTCGACCGTTAATCGCATCAACGATATCATAGAAATTCTTGAGGGAAGCAATATCGATGTACTCGGATGTGTCTTTAACGATGTGAAGCGTATACCGCTGCTTGAGTCAATCGGTGACGGAATGAGAAGCGGTTATGATTCTTATACAGGGCACGGTAGATACAGGTTCGGAAGTTACGGTAGCTACGGAAGATACGGCAGCTACGGCGAATATTCGAAAAATAAAAGAAATCAACAATCTTTTGACGAGGAGGGAAATCAGTGATGTCGAGTGATTCGAGAAATTCATCATATCGCAGCGAACATGTTCCGCATTCCTCGGCAAATCATTCAAAAGACTTTTCGGCTCTTAACGACGATGCGCCGGGTATTGATGCGGGTCAGATGATAAGCGATGCACTTAGAATGTTCATCTCCAATTGGTGGCTCTTTATTTTGAGCGCAATTGTGGCGTGCTCTCTTTTATGCTTCAAAACTTATAAAAGTTTCCGTCCGATTTATCAGTCGAAAGCAACTTTTACGGTCAATGTTGTCGGTGTTTCCGGAACAAGCGGAGCTTACTATTCGCAAAGTACCGCAGAGCAACTTTCAAAAACCTTTCCCGCCATTTTGACAAGCGGCATTATCGAAACCTATGTTTGTGAGGATTTGGGCATAAAAAGTCTCAATGCAAGCATTAATGCTTACGTTGAAGGCTCAACTGCTCTGTTTACTATCGAAACTACCGCAACAGACCCCGATACGGCGTTCGGTGTTCTTAAATCGGTCATAAAAGTTTATCCCGATGTCGCTCTGTTTGTAGTAGGCAATACCGAACTTAATTTGATTAGCGAACCCCAGCTTGCAACTTCCCCGATTAATTCGATTAACTATGTTGCTTCAGTCGAAAAAGGTCTTGCGATAGCCCTTCTTCTTAGTATATTAGTGGCTTTCGTACTCTCGGTTACCGATAAAACCGTGAGAAGTTCCGATGATATCAAGCGAATAATCAGCTTGCGCTGCATAGGTAATATCCCGTTTGCACGTTCGATAAAACACGGAAAACGTCGTGAGTTTACGTCGATAGAAAAGGAGACAACGTCGAGAAATTTCGTCGATGCGGTCAATCTTATCGGTACCAGAATCGAAAAATCAATGCAAAGTAATAATGAAAAAGTTCTGCTCATTGCTTCTTCCGTTCCGGGTGAGGGCAAAACAACCGTAACGGTAAATCTTGCTTTGGCACTTGCAATGCGCGGCAACAAGGTTATCATCGTTGACTGCGATATAAGAAAGCCCACAACTATAGGTGATTTTAAATTTACGACGAATAAGGGTCTTGTGGACTTTTTGCTCGGTCAGGCGAGAATTGACGAAATTATCAGTAAAGCAAATGATAATCTGGATGTCATTAACGGAGTCAGAAACAGCGAAGATGCCGCCGAATTGTTCCAGACACCCGCAATGGCGAACCTTATAGATAAACTTAAAAACTACTATGACTTTGTCATACTCGATTCACCGCCTACCGTTATAATGGCTGATACCTCGGTTATCGCTCCGCTTGCCGATTCGATCGTGTACGTTGCATGCCAGAACTATACTAGAAAGAGTAGCATCATAGACGGTATGACGATTATTTCCAACTCGGATACACGTTGTATAGGCTATGTTATGAATAACAGCTCGAATGTTTATAATAACAGATATGAATACGGAAATTCGTATTACAGCAACTATAAGCATACGTATTAGTAAAAGGAGGATGCACTAATGGACGAAAAAAAACCCGAAACCTACGACTGTAACGCAGAATATCTCCGCTGGCTGGATAGTGCTTGCGATGATGAGATTGTTTCTCAACTAAAACAAATGAAGGATAACCCTTCCTTAATCACCGAAAGCTTCTATACCGATCTTTCATTCGGTACTGCCGGGTTGAGAGGTATTATCGGTGCGGGGACAAATCGAATGAATCGCTATGTCGTAAGACGCGCAAGCGCAGGTCTTGCTAAATATCTTTTGACTTATAAAAGTGCCAAAGAACACGGCGTTGCAATTGCTTACGATTCAAGAAATTATTCAAAGGAGTTTGCACTTGAAACAGCTTTGACAATTGCTGCGTTTGGCATAAAATGCTTCCTTTATTCAACTTTGCACAGCGTTCCTCAGCTCTCTTTCGCAGTTCGTGAATTGGGCTGCATTGCAGGTGTTGTTATTACGGCAAGCCATAATCCACCCGAGTATAACGGTTACAAGGTCTATTGGTCAAACGGTTGCCAGGTAGCTCCCAAACAAGCTGATGCTATTTTCGAAAACATCAAAGAAACGGATTACTTTTCGGTTCAGCCGTTATCATATCAAGATGCTGTCGATAGGGGACTTGTTATTTCCGTAGGTGAACAGCTGGATGAACTTTATTATAAAAGAATAATGAGTTTTGTATTAAGACCCGAGTTCATTAAAGCACACGGCAGTGATATTTCCATAGTCTATTCCCCGTTGCACGGAAGCGGTTTGACCCCTGTCACGACTGTTCTGAACCGCATGGGCATATCAAAAGTCTATGTTGTTGAAGAACAAGCTCAGCCCGACGGACGTTTTCCCACCGTCAAAGCCCCGAATCCCGAAGATCCGAAGGCTTTTGCTCTCGGCAAGGTTCTTGCGGATAGGGTAGGTGCGGATATTATCCTGGCAACAGACCCCGATGCGGACAGACTCGGTGCTGCGGTGCGTTCTCCCGACGGCTTTGTTACTTTGACGGGAAATCAAATAGCCTGCATATTGCTTGAGTACATACTTAAAACAAGGAAAGAATTACACACTCTGCCCGAAAATGCTTTTGCGGTAAAATCAGTGGTAAGTACATCCCTTGCCGATGCGATTTGTGCCGATTATAATGTAGAACTTAAAAATGTACTCACAGGATTCCGTTTTATCGGAGAAATGATTGATAAACTTCAGTGCGAAAATAAGGTGTTCGTCTTTGGATTCGAAGAAAGTTTCGGTTTCTTGGCAGGAGATCATGTCCGTGATAAGGACGCTGTTTGCGCCGCCGCATTGATTGCCGAAGCCGCAATTTATTACGCAAGCTTCGGAAAAACCCTCTACGATGTCTTGAATGATATCTACGAAAAATACGGCTACTATATGGAAAAAACCGTCTCATACTCACTCTCGGGTAAGGAGGGAATGGAGCGTATAGCATTCGCCATGAGTTCTTTGCGTGCTAATCCGCCGTCTGCTTTCGAAGGTGAAAAGGTCATTGCATTCGAGGATATGAAGTTTGCAGTACATCACGATTGCATTAATAACGTCTGCTCTAAACTCGATTATCCCCGGTCGGATGTTTTGCGTTTCCTGTTGCCAGATTGTGCATGGCTTATCGTCAGACCCAGCGGTACAGAACCTAAACTTAAACTCTATTGCGGCGTTATGCAACAAGATGCCCGCATGAGTAAGCAGAGATTGGATAAACTGCTCAACGCTGCCGATAATTTACTTTCATCCTACTTGAAGTAAAATAAATTTTAATTTAATAACAGTAATAAAATGACTACCGACTGAACGGTAGCCATTTTTTAGTGCCGAGATTACCTTTTTACAGTGGCAAATCCTTCTTCGTAAAGTAAACGGAGCCGAGTACATATCCGATTAAACCCGATGCACCTAATACGATGAATTTCCAAATAAATGCGTTTGTTCCGTCAATTACGGAAATAACATCGAATAGCGATATCACGGTCGCATAATTAAAGTTGTTCAATGCTTCCAGTCGAATAACCGACGGAATTACGGGGCTTCCGAATAATCCGAGCATTGCCGCAACGAGTGCGAAAATCGAAAGCCCTCCGCCTATCGCCATTGAACGTTTGCTGCGATTGAATACGCAGGAAGTGAAGAAACATAGCCCCGAAAGAGCCAATAGTACAAGAAATGCTCCGACATTCAGCAGAATCAGGTTTGTATAAGTCAGCTTTACTTCTTCCGTTATCAGTGATAAGCATACACAGCCCGTTGCCGTTGTCAAGGAGAACATTGCCAAAAGTGAACCTATCAAGTATGTTGCCTGCGTAAATACAACACTGCTCCTTTTGGTTGAGGTTGAAAGCACGTATGCCATTGAACCACTGTCTACCTGTCCGGCAATCAGATTGTTGGATGCCATTATCATGTAAATAATCGGCAAAAGCAATCCTGCTAATTTATAGAAAATCGACCCGACAATAAGTGAATAAAGATCCATTTGTCCGATTTCCTCAAGTGCATCGGAAACTTCATTGGGCAAAGTGGAAAGAAAACTTGCGGAAATACTTTCGGTAAGGTATTCTTTCTTTTCGATAACAGCATTTATATATGAATCTTCACTTTCAAATTTGCCCTCCCCATATTGTGAAGACAACAGCTCAAGCTCATATTCAAGTCTTCCTTGATATGTTACAATGGCGGTATTTGACATGTGCTTTATCGAATCATATGTATAATTAAAAGATTCATATTTTTCCTCCGTAACTCCGTAATCGGAAAGCGCATCAAGAAGTGTTTCCATTGCTTCGGGTTTTGTCATATTTCCTGCCAGAAATATAGCGGCGCAGTTACATGCTCTTTCTTTACGATAATCGCTTCTTTCCTCCGAAAGCAAATATGTTTCGATATCTTCGCCGCTAATATGCTCGATGAGTGATATGAAATCATAATCGGCAGGCACTTCTTCGCCGTTTTCAATGAAAAAGTCGTCAAACATTCCGTTCGGGTTCAGTGTGTACATTACAATACCCGTCATCTCCGATGATTCTTTTG
>CAYPXV010000025.1:0-17594 GCA_964414925.1 uncultured Clostridium sp.
TTCTTTTACTTTATCTACCGTAATCCCCTGTGTAATGTCCGTTAAGTTGCAAACCCTTGAACGCACAGATGCTATGCCTTTTGACTTTATTTTAGCTTCCGACACATTCAAGTAATTACCTAATTTACTTAGATCCGAATCAACTAATAACGTGCCGTGATGAGCCCTGTTATTTCCCGCTAAACCGAAAGCGTTTCCTGAAATCTTTTTACCATCAATGATAATGTCATTTCTCCCTGATAGTTCGGCTGTTAAGCCTAATTTTGACAACGCATTGAGAATTACTCGAAATTGACGTTCTTTGTTGTAATTTGTTTCATGCATTATGAACGAGAAATTCAAATTGCCGTTATCGTGATACACCGCTCCGCCGCCTGTGTGTCTTCTGACCAACTGGACACCATCTTTTTCCATGGCTTCTAAATTGCATTCTTTCCATGCATTTTGATTTCTGCCTATTATAACAGCATTGGAATTAACATAAAAATACAGAACAATGTCGTCTTTCTTTATGTTTTCAATAAAGTATTCGTCAACCGCAAGGTTCATCCATCCGTCACCGGATAAGGATGAATAAATATAATTACTCATGAATACCTCCTGAATAAAAAATCAACGGAGTTAATTATACTCAATCATCCCTATTATTTCAAGCACGGTATTTTAATTATCCATAAATAAAAGCTCCTTTGACTTTCACCCGAAGTTTTCTTATATATAACTCTTTTTAAGAACATCTCTTCCTCAAACGAAGTTTTTGTGCTATAATGACAACAGATTTGTTGATTGGAGATTGCTGTGAAAAGATCAACTCAAAGCAACAACATATTTACCAGAATAGAAAAAAAATATGTTTTAAATAAGGAGCAGTACATTGCAATAATGCCGGTTCTTTATGAACATATGTGTACCGATGTGTATGGCGAGCGTACCATTGGCAGTATTTATTACGATACTCCCAATGATCGAATAATTCGCAGTTCAATCAGTAAACCCGTTTATAAAGAAAAGCTGCGTTTACGATGTTATCAAACTCCTGTTGATGATAGTGAAGCTTTTATAGAGCTCAAGAAAAAATACAAAGGTATCGTTTATAAAAGACGAATCTGCATGAAGTATGCCGATGCCGTAGCCTTTTTAAGTAAAGCGGAAAATACGTTTCCCGAGGCTTCAACACAAATAGGAAAAGAAATTACTTATTTCTTAAATTACTATGACGGTATTCGACCTTCGTATGCTTTGTTCTGTCATCGAGTTGCACTCGTTGGTATAGAACAACCGGATTTAAGATTAACAATCGATTCGAATTTAAGATACCGCAAGGATGAACTGGATTTGCGTCTGGGGACGCATGGAATTGCTCTGCTGCCAAGTGATAAATACATTATGGAAGTTAAAGTCCCCATGTCCATGCCTTTATGGATGGTCGAATTATTTGATGAAAATAAGATCTACCCTTCATCCTTTTCAAAATTCGGCACGGCATATATGCTCGAAAACACAAATACAAACAACGTTATTCGTTGAATTATTAATCGGAGGTAATAAAATTGTTATTTAATGTCGATATTTTTTCCAGTCTTTTTTCCGCTACCGACTCCCTGTCTCTCGGCGGCTATCTTATTTGTACGGCTGTATCTCTTGTACTCGGCGTAATTATTGCCGCAACAAACACGTTCCGCAACCGTCATACGCAAAGTCTTACAGTTACTTTAGTCCTCTTACCGGTAATAGTTCAGGCTATAATAGCCATGGTTAACGGTCAATTGGGCGCAGGCATTGCTGTAGCAGGTGCTTTCAGCTTAATTCGTTTCCGTTCCGCCCCGGCACAGGCACGAGACGTTACAAGCATATTCCTTTCCATGGCTGTAGGTCTTGCTACCGGCATGGGATACATAGGAATTGCAGTGGTTCTGACTTTAATCGTTTGCCTTGTTAACATATTGCTTTCTTTCACAAGGTTCGGTGCCGCTAAGAACGGAGAACGAGATTTGAAGATCGTCATTCCCGAAAGTCTGAATTACGAGGATGTTTTTGAAGATGTTTTCAAAAAATACACTTCGCATCATGAACTGATAAAGGTAAAAACAACCAATATCGGAAGTTTGTTCCACCTTAGCTACAGAGTAAGATTACGTTCCGGAGTAAGCGAGAAGGATTTCATTGATGAGTTGCGTATTTACAACGGTAATCTCGAAATCTCATGCTCCGTGCCCGGCTCTAACGGCAGTGACAACATATAAATTTTAACTTCAGGGTTAATCCCTGAAGTTTTTTATCGATATAAACTATTTGTTAATATGTAAATCACGAATTTAAGGTAATAATAACCAAGTGTCAGAATTTCATTTCTTCCTTACATATTACCCTATATGCCGGCTTGTACATCTGCCGATATTCATCGCTATGCCCTATCGGTAATAATAGTCCTTTCTTATTTGACAGTTCTAAGTAACTTTCTGTAAATTCGTCAAACTCCCCCAATTCAAACGGGGCTTTACATTCTCTTGTAAGGTGTCTGATGCACCGGAAACGTTCTGTCAAACCACTTTTTGTACCTTTATTGTTTTTTGAAGAGCGAATGAATTTATCAAAGAGAATTTGAGGAGACATTCCATTTTCATCAAGTTTACGAATATTTACCCGTACATATCCGCCACCGATATTCTCGTAAAACGATTCATTAACCGTGCAGGATAACTTCGACGCTTCACACATTTCCTCAATCAAGTAATCATAGGCTCTTTTTTCGTCTGCTATAAAATGCCCGCATCCAAATTCGCTTTGATAACAAAGCTTAGCTGCATCACGAGCCTTCATAAACGGATAACGTTCAAAATGTTCTATTATAATTTTATTAAAATCCCATTCCATGTTTATCCTCCGTCTCGGTTTATTTTAGCATAGTTCAAACTCGACTGTAAAGTCTATTTAAAATAAAACTGAATAAAATGAATTAACTACATATCGGTTGGAGGAAAAAAATGTTTGAAGAAACAAATCATATTTATGTATCCGGTGAAGTTCTTACCTTGCCATCCTTTAGTCATTGCGTTTACGCAGAAAGATTCATGCACTTTACCTTAGGTGTCAACAGGCTAAGCGGAAATGAAGATAAATTACCTGTTCTGGTAAGTGAAAGAATAATCCCCCCAGATTTAAACGTCGGTACGCATTTAAGCATTATCGGTCAAATTCGTTCTTACAATCAACACTGCGAAAAGAAAAATAAATTGATTATTTCGGTATTTGCAAAGGAAATAATAATTGATGACTTTAGCGACAGAATATTAGATTCCAACGAATGTGAATTGGTCGGGTACATCTGTAAACCTGTCGTTTACAGAAAGACTCCCTTTTTACGAGAAATAAGTGATATTTTGCTTGCGGTTAATCGAAACTACGGTAAATCCGATTATCTGCCTTGCATCGCATGGGGACGAAATGCGCACTACGCAAATTCTCTGTCCATAGGTCAAAAGCTTTGTCTAAACGGACGTCTGCAAAGTCGTAATTATAAAAAAATTATTGAAAACGGTGTTATCGAGGAACGAACCGCCTATGAAGTCAGCTGTTCGCTTATCTACTCAATTGATTGAGCATTTACATCGAGTGCATGCGTATCATCTGAAATTACGCATGCACTCTTTTTAATCGTATTAATTACTCTGCTCTCAATGCTGCCACAGGATCTTTCTTTGCCGCCATGTTTGCCGGAATTAGACCTGCAACAAAAGTCAACAGCATACTTATAAGTACCAGTATAACCGCAGAAGTGGGAGTAAGAACCGCAGTAATATCATTTATTCCCGAAAGTGAACGTATTATTGCGCTTATCGGGATGCAAAGCAATGCCGAAATTAATACACCTATTATACCTGCGCAGAGACCAATTATAAGCGTTTCGGCTGTAAATACTGATGAAACATCCTTTTTTGATGCACCTATTGCACGTAAAACACCGATTTCCTTGACTCGTTCAAGAACCGATATATAGGTAATGATTCCAATCATTATCGATGAAACTACCAGTGAAATGGATACAAATGCAATAAGACCGTATGATACCGCATCTATCATCGTATTGACACCGGAAAGAAGTACGGCAACATAATCGGTGTATTTTATCGCTTCATCCTCTCCAACTTCATCGTTATACTCTTTTATTACATTTTCTATCTCAGTCTTATCTTCAAACGTGTCGGCATAGATGCTAATCGATGACGGGTTATCGATATCGACCGAACTCAGGAGTAAAAGATTATCCTCCAGCGTAGATCCCGATACACCTTTAGGCATGTATTCATCATATAGTGCCGCAAGTTGCGACTCATCCGTTATCATAGAGATATACTCGTCAAATTGAGTTGCTACAGCCGAGTAACCACTCATGCCGAACAGATCATTCGGGTCAGCGACCGAATTTAATATCGATTGAATTTGGTATTCTGCCTTTTCCGCATATTTAGCACTTACCGCTTCTGTTAATCCGCCTTTCAACATTTCGGCAACTTCATCATCCGAATTATCTTTCAGGTAATCCCTTACCCTTTCGATATCAAGCTCATATGCCTGTGCAATGAAGGTCTCCATTTGTTCGCGGGTACTATACGCTTCAAGAAGAGAGTTTACTGTAGACTCCAAATATTCATCCGATGGCACCGAAAGAATTTTAGTATAAATCTCTGTTTTCTCAATATCGCTTAAATCAGAAAAATACAGTTTTATTGCATCTGCTTTTTCCGAATCGGTCAATTCCTCCTCGTCGTTTATGAAAGGAAGTCCTGTTAGGACATCATAGTTCTCATTTTCCGAACTACGTTGAGCCTTAACGACATCGCTTGCATTTGTTTTCTCAATTACGTATTCCACAAGCTTATGCGTATAGCCGAATACGCCTGAAATAGCGTTAGCCGATGCGTCCGGATTGGGTCTTACAATTCCGCTTATTTTCAAATCCAATCCGTTTTCGATTATGATATTCATGGTATCACTATCGTCACCTACATATCTAAACGTATTATCATCGATTTTTTCATAACAATCGCTTTCAAGTACAAGCTTTATGGTTGTGCCGATAACATCTTCGTATGTTATGCTTTGCTGTTTTGCTTCAATACTTTCACCACGCATTACCGAATTTAAAATGTCCAAGACTTCATCTTCCGTCATTAGACCTAAAGTATAAAATCCGGTGTCCGGAATTTGATTATTGCTGTCGATCACCAGAATGATTTCATCAGCTTCTGTCGGCCATGAACCGTAAATCAGGTCATACTGTTCTTCGAGCATAGGCGAAACCACTTCGCCGTTTGCACCGGATATCAGCTCCGTCCAGACACTCGTACTTCCCATTCTGTTCATCGCAGCGGAATACATGGTTGTTGTGCCCTCCGACGTTGAAGAGTCGGTAAATAAGCTGGTAAAGTCCGTATTATGATATTCTCCCGTTTCGTCTTTAACGAAAGTATTGAGTTTAATATCATATTGATATTGAATTGACGAAATCAAATCTGAAATGGAATCGTCATCGGAAGAAGAAATTCTGTTATCTAAATAAGTCTTCAGAGCTTCAAGATTATTTTCTTCTTCGTTATTTCCCACAGCAGCGTTAAACATATCATAAAGTCTCGGATTAAGGTGAACCTTATTATCGTCAATGTTCTCTTTTTCGTCAAGCATTATCTCTCGTGAAGTCATCATTATGCTGAAGATATCCGACTGAGAGCGGGTAATGGATATCGGGTATGCCGTAAGGGTGTCTCTTTGTATGGCGTTAACATAATTCTGTATTCCCGTTGAAAGGGCAAGTATTAATGCAATACCTATTATTCCGATTGAACCCGCAAAAGACGTTAACAAAGTCCTTCCCTTTTTGGTTAAAAGATTGTTAAAGCTCAAACCCATAGCAGTGAAAAAGGACATTGACGGTTTGTTTGTTTTCTTACGTTCTTTTTTCTTATCGGATGATTCAATTTCCGATTTATAAGGATTTGAATCGTCAACTATTGCTCCGTCTTTCAGTCTCACTATGCGAGTTGCGTATTCGTCTGCAAGTTCGGAATTATGCGTAACCATAATTACCAATCTGTCCTTCGCAATTTGCTTTAGCAGCTCCATTACCTGTAGCCCTGTATCTGAATCAAGAGCACCCGTCGGTTCATCAGCCAACAGTATTTTGGGGTCATTTACCAGAGCTCGTGCAATGGCGACACGCTGCATCTGTCCACCCGAAAGCTGGGATGGTTTCTTATGGCAATGTTCCTCAAGACCGACCTTACTTAATGCTTCTCTGGCACGTTTCCTACGTTCCGATTTTGACACTCCCGAAAGGGTCAATGCCAATTCAACATTTGATAAAACGCTCTGATGAGGTATCAGATTATAGCTTTGAAAAATAAAGCCTATTGTGTGATTTCTGTATGTGTCCCAATCCTTTGCTTTGTATTTCGATGTTGAAACACCGTCAATTATCAACTCACCGCTGTCACACACGTCAAGTCCGCCGATAATATTTAAGAGTGTTGTCTTACCCGAGCCGCTTTGACCGAGTATAGCGACGAACTCATTTTCTCTGAATTCCAAATTTACTCCGGCAAGCGCACGCTGAACGAATGAGCCTGTAACATATTCTTTCTTTACATTAACTAATTTAAGCAAGTATTTTCCCCCTTTTCAATCATATGATTCATCTTATTATACCGCAAAATATTAACAGTAAATCAAATTAATACCTTTTTTGAAAGAACAGTTAAATAAACTTTGTCCCATAATGCTTTTAGGCATATTTAAACTTAAATAAAGTGGCTACAAGATAAATCCTCGAAGCCACTTTAGTCTGCATTATTTATTTCTCAAATCGATCAATCAAAGCTACGACTCTTAACTTCTTCAAGAACCATCTCGACAAATTGCTCTATTGTCATTTTGCCCATATCACCTGATTTTCTCGAACGAACGGAAACGACGTTGTTTTCAACTTCCTTATCTCCTATAATCAACATATAAGGGATTTTCTGAAGCTGTGCTTCGCGAATCTTGAATCCGATTTTTTCATTTCTGAGATCGGTTTCCACGCGAATTTTATTCTGCTCCAGCAGAGCTGCAATATTCTCCGCCGCTTCACGAGTGCGGTCTGTCATATCCATAACTTTGACTTGAACCGGAGCAAGCCATGTCGGGAATGCACCTGCAAACTGTTCGGTTATTACGCCTATGAATCGCTCCAGTGAACCGAAAACAACCCTATGAATCATTACGGGACGATGCTTTGCGCCGTCTGCACCGATGTATTCAAGCTCAAATCTTTCGGGGAGTTGCATATCCAATTGGATTGTACCGCACTGCCATGTTCTTCCGAGGCAATCGGAAAGATGGAAGTCAAGCTTCGGTCCGTAGAATGCGCCGTCACCTTCATTTATTGCGTAATTATCTTTTCCGAGTTCTACTATAGCTTCCCTCAAGGTTTCGGTTGCATAATTCCATGTTTCAACATCGCCTATGTGATCTTCCGGCATTGTTGACAGCTCGATGGAATAGCTAAGTCCAAACGTGGTATAGACTTCATCAAACAAACGGACAACGTTCTTGATCTCGTCCTTCATCTGATCCCATGTCATGAATATGTGAGCTTCATCCTGAGTGAAACAGCGAACTCTGAAAAAGCCGTGTAAGGCACCTGAAAGCTCGTGACGATGTACCAAACCAAGCTCACCCATTCTCAACGGCAAATCCCTGTATGAACGCATCTCAGTCTGATATACAAGCATTCCGCCCGGGCAGTTCATGGGCTTTATCGCAAAATCCGTATCATCGATTAGAGTTGTATACATATTATTTTTGTAGTGACCCCAATGTCCGGAACGTTCCCATAAATCTCTATTGAGCATCATCGGGGTTGAGATTTCAACGTATCCGTAACGCCTATGCACTTCTCTCCAATAGTCGATAAGTGTATTTTTCAGTATCATACCTTTGGGAAGGAAGAACGGGAACCCGGGACCTTCGTCCATTATTGTGAATAGACCCAGTTCTTTGCCGATTTTTCTGTGGTCACGTTTCTTTGCTTCCTCCAACATATGCAGATATTGATCCAAATCTGCTTTCTTTTCAAAAGCTGTTGCATAGATTCTCTTGAGCATCTTGTTCTTTTCGCTTCCGCGCCAATATGCACCTGCAACGCTCATAAGCTTTATGTTTTTGCACTTACCTGTGCTTTCAAGGTGAGGACCTGCACAAAGATCAACAAACTCACCCTGACGATAAAAGCTTATGACGGAATCTTCGGGCAGATCTTCAATGAGCTCAACCTTATAGGGTTCATTCATCTCTTGCATATACTTTATCGCTTCTTCACGGGGAAGCTCAAAACGCTCCAACGGCAAATTTTCTGAAATTATTTTAGCGATTTCAACTTCGATTTTCGGAAAATCCTCCGGAGTGAAAGGGATATCGGTGTCAAAGTCGTAATAAAAACCATTGTCGATTGCGGGACCGATAGCAAGCTTTACTTCGGGCCAAATGCGTTTTACGGCTTGCGCAAGGATATGCGAAGCTGTGTGTCTGTATGTCCAGCGTCCACCCGGGTCTGCGAAAGTAAGCAGGCGCAATTCATGGTCGCCGTTAATTTGCATTCTGGCATCAATAAGTTTGCCGTCAAGTTCGGCAGCCATTGTTGCTTTACGCAACCTCATACTTATGCTTTCGGCTATTTGATACGCATTTGTACCATCTTCGAATTTTTTTCGTGTACCATCCGGAAGTGTAATGTTAATCATTGTCTTCTCCTTACTGTATATAAAAATAAAACGCCCTCGAACAAAGTCCAAGGACGGCAAATACCGCGGTTCCACCTCGGTTGTCAAAAATGACCACTCGATGAGTTATACAGCACTCCTGCCGCGACTATTAATCGCAAATCATGAGGTGGTTTTCACATCAGTCCTTCATAGCAACGCTCACAGCTTCAACGATGCCTCTCTTAATGAAAAAACATAGCTACTATCCTCAATCACCGTAACGGCAGACTGATTATAGCTCTATTTCAAAATATTGTCAAGCACCTTTTTTTAGCAATTGCACATAATACAATAGAATTTATTTGCATAAAAAGGTTTTTAATGATGATCGTAAATCTTGAAATAACAACATATGAATACGACTTGGACTTAAAGGAACTAATTATAAATCCACTTACAGCAGACTACAGCGAAGAAATAGTTATTATCGGCACACCTACATCATCAAAAATAAAGTTGGAAATTCCCGAGAAATTATTATCCGCTGTTTGCGTCGTATTAACGAATTTAATAATAAAGAAAATATGCCCGATAGAAGTAGGGAGATACATTAATCTGTACGGAATAAATCAAAGTCACAAAACAAATCTTGTTAATCAGGTAATCAAGAGAATTGAACGCAATACCTATCCTTTAGATATTGCAAGTCAACTCGAGGATTATTTTAAAGCAAGTAAGAAGTTGATTTTAGAAGGCTATGTTCATTTTCGAATGACCAATGAATTAAATTTTTGGAAAGAATGCGTTGACCTGACAATAGATGATGTTTTACTTCACAGCGAATACATGGAATTAATACGGTTAATCGGATTATTTATCGGCACACCGTGCTGCGAAACAGATTCGCTTGAGTTGAAATTCAACCCGGATGGTTCATGCATTCTTTCCGACAAGCAAAATCTAAAAATAGAAAGCCCTCCCGGATACGAAAATGATATGATGGATTTACTTATCAATATGTCGCCCGACCGACTGACCGTCATTGACAGTTCGGGTAATGACCACAATGAATTCTTAGCTAAACTGAGTTCAAAGCTTAACAATAAAATCAACTTGGTTTATCGTCCCAAGGATCTGACATAATAGAATATGTATTGCTGAACGATACCGGAGTATTGACCTAAATTCTTTATTATGCTCGAAAGTTCATGCTTAGTTGGGCTCTTACCTCCGAAATAGATATTTCTCATTGCTCGCTCGATCCAAACATCAATCGGAAAAGCATTCATATGTCCCAAAGAAAAAAGCAACACACAGTCTGCAACCTTAGGACCTACGCCCATAAAAGAAAGCAACTCCTTCCTTGCCTCATCAAGAGGAATATCTCTTAGCGAATCAAGGTCATAGCCGTTGGCGATTTTTTGAGCCGACGCTTTAACGTAAGGCGCTCTGTATCCCATTCCGAGCATTTTCAAATCCTCTACAGAAGCATTTGCTATATCTTGTGGTTGTGGAAACGAGTAAAAAGAATCATTGTCTAAAATAATTTCTTTACCGTAAGATCGACACAGACGTTCTACAATGCCTGAAATTCTTTTAATATTATTATTTGCGGAAATTATAAAAGAAATCAGAGCTTCGAAAGGAGCTTGGTTGAATACACGAATGCCGTTTGATACATTTAAACAATCTTTAAGATATTCATCCTTTGCAAGCATGGAATGAATTTGCGAATAGTCTCTTTTAAGGTCAAAATAGTTAATAATGGTATCAACATCATACTCGTTGCATGGAAAAACGCTTAGAAACTCATCGGTCTGTTTGGCAATTATGGGACGAGACTCAATCACGCACCTCCAGGCATTGTCATTGTCCGGTGTCCAGCGAAAAGCCTGTCCGCAATTGCAGGATTTTGCGAGATCGAATTCACCGTATTCACTTATAAACAACGTATTATTTTCTAAATAAATCTTCATAAAAACAAAAAGGGAATGCATACAACACTCCCTTTCATAAAATCAATTAGCCAGCGATTTCCTCGGAGTAAACGCTAACGCACTTACGTCCACCATGCTTTGTTTCAAAGCGTACAACACCGTCAACCTTAGCGAACAGGGTATCATCCTTACCGATGCCGACATTATTGCCCGGATGGAAATGAGTACCACGCTGCCTGACGAGAATATTGCCTGCGAGAACGAACTGACCATCCGCACGCTTCGGTCCTAAACGCTTAGATTCGCTGTCACGACCGTTACGAGAGCTACCGACGCCCTTCTTATGTGCGAAAAGTTGCAGATTAATTCTGAACATATTAAACCTCCCTCTCTATCAGTTTGAGATAACCATTATATTCTTTTTTTATGGAGCTAAGCCCTAAAAGCATAGTTCCCAGTAACAACTCAACCTCATGCTGTTGATCATCGCTTATATCATCTTTAAGCATAAGATTAAGCTCTCCGTCATTCATATCAAATGATACAGGACAACGTACAATTTCAATCACACCCATAGCCGTTGTTTGTGTGAGTGCCGAAACAGCTGCACAAACAATATCCTCGCCTGAGCGTGCATAACCCGAATGTCCTTTCGCTCTGAAACCCAGAAGCTTGCCATTTCTTTTGAAGACGGTTATCACGGTCATACAATTATCCCTCAACCGATTGAAAGGATTTTGACCTTAGTATAGGGCTGACGATGTCCCTGTTTCTTGCGATAATCCTTTTTGGGCTTGTACTTGAATACAACTACCTTCTTACCCTTGCCATGCTCAAGCACTTCTGCCTGTGCCTTTATGCCAAGAGTGGGAGTACCAATCTGGATATCATCGCCATCAGCCATCATAAGCACATCAAACTGAACATTGGTGCCGATTTCACTGTCGAGCTTTTCGACAAGAATTTCGCTGCCAACTTCAACTTTATACTGCTTACCACCGGTTACAATGATTGCGTACATTTAAACAATTCCTCCTCTTACCAGTCTCGCCCTTATGGTGAATGTCGAGCTACCGGCATTTCTTTGACCGTTTCGGTGCGGCTCAGTTCATTATTATAGCACCTTATTTTTGTGCTGTCAACACTAAAATTGTTAACATTTCAGTATATTAGTCTTCTATGTATACCCTTTTTGCCCGCTTAGTTACAAGACAGGTTAGTTCGTAATTAATGCTTCCTATGATTTCGGATACGGCTTCAGCACTCATGCCTCCGTTTCCGAATAGGGTAACTTCATCTCCGACGCGAACATCGTTTGTAACTTCAGCCATGCAGGCGTCCATACAGATTCTTCCGACTTGATTATATTTCTTTTTATTGATAACGACATACGCATTATTGGAAAGACGTCTGGAATATCCGTCTGCATAACCCGCTGCAATGACGGCAATGGTTGTCGGTTTAAGAGTTTTATATGTTCTTCCGTAACTTATCGTCACTCCTGCCGGCAAGTTTCTTATTTGCGTAACCCTGGATTTTAAGCTCATAACAGGCTTTAGAGGACCTTCGGGTATCGGCTTACTGTCGGGGTACATTCCGTAAAGGCAAATGCCGAATCGAACCGAGTCAAAATGAATTGCGCTATTCAATATAGCAGCGGAATTACTAACATGGCAGTTCTTAATTCTTATTCCTCTTTCGGCTAATCCGCTGTAAATTTTACAGTAATTGTGATACTGAAACTTTGTATATTCATTTTCATTCGGATCATCCGCCGCCGCAAAATGGGTAAACATGCCCACGGTGTCAAGATTTGATAATTTATAAATGCGTTCTACCGCATCTACCGCTTTTTCGTGATTAGTCTGCGCAAATACCCCTATCCTTGACATTCCGGTATCAAGTGCAACATGAACTTTCAAAACAACGTCCAATTTCTTAGCGGCGTTATTTAATTCAATGGCATATGCTTCATCAACTACCGTTTGTTCGATATCGTTGACACTGAGGATTTCGGCATATTCCGTTGACGTATAGCCGAGAATCATAATAGGTATCTTAATTCCCGCCTCTCTTAATTCAACAGCTTCATCAAGTGTTGCAACTGCGAACATAAAAGCACCGCATTTTTCAAGGTATTTACCGCATTCCACTGCACCGTGACCATAGGCATCGGCTTTGAGAACACAGATAACTTTTCTACCCATTGTCTGTTTGGCATAGTCAAGATTATGTTTAAGTGCCGTTAAATTAATTTCCGCCCAAGTGCGTGATTTCACGTCAATAGTTTTCATTTTTCCTCCGAATCGAACATGGGATTAATGCAGGTGTTCACCGAGTCCTTCGCTTATACCCGAATACAGCAGGTGAATAGCCGTAGCCATAATTATACAGCCCAAAATAATACGAATCAATTTACTGAATTTATCGTATTTGGGATTGGAAACAAGACGTTGTACAAATCCTACACTTGTACCCGCTACCACTGAAAGGAAGGCATGACCTACGGAAAAAGCTAACAGCAATACCGGTCCCGACGTCAAACCCCTTATTGATGAAGTTTCAGTTGCTACAGCCATAATCGTTACTACCATAGGCAAGGCACAATGTGAAGCGAAAATGCCTGCCACTATTCCCGATATTAAAGCACCTATCCAACCTTTGGAACTTATTTTTGAAAGTACCGAGGAATCCGAAGGAATAATATTAATAACGTTCCACATTTGCAGAGCCATAAGCACCAGTATAAGCGACAGAACCAAATGAAGTATAACTTCAGCACCTTCAAGTAATTCTCCGACAACAGATGCAAGCATACCAAGAGAACAGAAAACAATCGTTGATCCAAGCGCAAAGAATAGGCTCAACTTTAATGCCTTTTTAGTCGTTTTACCGTCATCGGAGACAGTACCGCTTCCTCCGACGCAGCCGATTATCAACGGAATTGTCGATAAAGAACACGGCATCAGTGAGGTCAATGCTCCGACAAGCATCGCTACCATCGGGGCAAACCATGGATTTACGGTCAACCATTCCGACATTGATTTTATTATTTCTTCCATACCAACCTCAAAAATTACTTAAAGTTCCGAACGGTCAAATATTATCAACGCCGTTTTGAGCCTGTTTTCTGTTGTATTCTTTTATTCGCTGTTCTTTTGTCAAGAAACGCTTACGCATTCTGATATTTTTAGGCGTAACCTCTACGAGTTCGTCATCGCGAATAAACTCCAGACATTGTTCTAGACTGAGATTAAGCGGAGGCGTCAACCTCAAAGCCTCATCCGAACCCGATGCACGCATATTGGTTACATGCTTCTTTTTGCAAACGTTTACGGTAATATCCTCATTACGGGAGCATTCTCCGACAATCTGCCCCTCATAAATAGGATCTCCCGGAGTAACAAAAAGACGACCTCTGTCCTGAGTATTGAACAGACCGTAGGAATTTGCTTCACCTGTCTCCGAAGCAATAAGCGAACCTCTGGTTCTTTCTTCTATCTCTCCGGCGTACGGTTCGTATCCCTTAAAAATATGACTCATAACACCGTTTCCTCTGGTATCGGTAAGCAGTTCACTTCTGTATCCCATGAGTCCTCTTGCCGGGATATCAAATATCAATCGAACACTTCCCTCATTTTCGTTAATCATATTTACAAGAACCGCACGACGAGTACCGAGTTTCTCCATGACGGTACCCATGTATTCCTGAGGAACATCTACGGTTAATTCTTCTATAGGTTCAAGCAGATGACCATGCTCATCCCTTTTCATGATTACTCTTGGTCTTGAAACGGCAAATTCGAAATCCTGCCTTCTCATCGTCTCTATCAAAATCGAAAGATGAAGTTCTCCTCTGCCGCTGACTTTAAACGCATCTGTAGAAGCGGTGGTTTCGACACGCATTGAAACATTTGTTTCAACTTCCTTAAAGAGACGATCTCTGATATTTCTCGATGTAACGTATTTTCCCTCTCTGCCTGCAAACGGACTTGTATTTACAATAAAATCCATGCTTACGGTAGGCTCGTCTATATGTACAAACGGAAGTGGCTCTATTGCACTCGAATCGCAAACCGTTTCGCCTATTGCAATCTCGGGTATTCCTGCAATTGCGACTATATCGCCTACCGAAACAGTTTCAGTCTCAACACGTTTTAAACCGTCAAAGCGATACAGACGTGAAAGTTTGGCTTCTCTTGTTTTGTCTTCTCCGGAGCAGCAAACAGTAATCATGCGATTTCTTACGGCAACACCGCGCTCTATTCTGCCTATTCCGATTCTACCGACATAATCATCATAATCAATGGTCGATATCAATACCTGTAAAGGACCGTCTGCCTCACCCTTGGGAGCGGGAACATGTTCTATTATAGTATCAAATACAGGTTTCATATTCGACTGAAGTTCATCAGGTTCAAAACCCGAAACACCATCACGAGCGGACGCATAGACAATCGGGAATTCCAATTGTTCATCATTCGCACCCAACTCAATAAAAAGACTTAAAACTTCATCGACAACTTCGTAAGGACGTGCGCCTGTACGGTCAACTTTATTTATGACAACAACAGGAGTTTTATTAAGTTCAAGTGCTTTTCTTAGAACAAATCTCGTCTGAGGCATACATCCTTCAAATGCATCCACAAGCAGGAGAACTCCGTCAACCATTTTTAAAATACGTTCAACTTCGCCGCCAAAGTCCGCATGACCGGGAGTATCAACGATATTGATTCTGTAACCATTATAATTTACAGATGTATTCTTGGAAAGAATGGTTATTCCTCTTTCCCTCTCGATGTCATTAGAGTCCATAACTCTATCTTGAATTTGCTCATTTTCACGGAATACGCCGCTCTGCCTCAACAGCTGATCTACCAATGTGGTTTTGCCGTGATCAACATGAGCAATTATAGCAATATTACGAATCATTTCGTTCATAAAAATAACCCCCAATTTGTTTTACCAAGCTTTTATTATAAAGCATTAATCAGGTAATTGCAATAGGGAAATTAAAGTATACCGTCAAATCTTATCAAAAAAACAGTCTTAAACCTTTAATTCTGATTCAAGACTGTTAAAATCAAATATCGATATTATTGTGAATGTTATTCTATGAAGTCAAACTCCCACTCGCCTAATCTTATAACGCTCTGTTCGTTCGCACCCTTTTTTCTTAATGCATCAATAATACCTTCGCTGTTCAAATACTTTTGGAATCTTCTCATGGATTCTTCATCATCGGCATTTGTGGTATCAAGAATATAATCAACGATACCTCCTGTAACGACAAAGACACCTTCATCATCACGGGAAATTTCAAAGTTCCAATCATACTGAGGAGCTTCGTTTATTTCATCCTCGATAAATTCTCTCGTTGACGGAAGCGTTTCCAGCAATTTCAAAATCTTATCGAGCAAAGGCTCAAACCCACTATTGGTAGCCGCAGAAACCGGGTACACTTCGATATTGTCTTTGGCTAATTCTTCCTTTAACAGCTCAAAGTAATCCTCCGCACCGGTTATGTCCATTTTGTTTGCGACAACAATTTCAGGCAACTCCATCAGTTTTTCGCTGTAATTAGCAAGTTCCGTTCTAATCTGCTTATAATCGACAATCGGATCTCGTCCCTCCGAACCGGAAATATCAATTACGTGAACCAGTAGTCTTGTCCTCTCGATATGGCGCAGGAAATCATGACCTAATCCCGCACCGTCTGCCGCACCTTCTATCAAGCCGGGGATATCTGCAACCACAAAAGATTTATCATACCTTTTTACAACACCGAGATTCGGGGTTAATGTTGTAAAATGATAGTTTGCAATTTTAGGTCTTGCACTTGTAACAACGGACAAAATCGTTGACTTTCCTACGTTAGGCAAACCAATCAGACCTACATCGGCTATTGTCATAAGTTCAAGTTCGACCTCGTATTCCTTTGTCTTTTGCCCATTTTGAGCATACCTCGGCGATTGACGTGTCGGTGTGGCGAACTTAACATTGCCTTTTCCGCCGCGACCGCCATGAAGCACAAGCTTTTCTCTGCCGGGTCTGTTCATATCTGCAATTATCTTTCCCGAAGCAATATCTCTGACTCTTGTTCCGACGGGAACTTTTATTACGATATCTTCTCCTTTTTTGCCATATTGCATTTTACCTTTACCATTCTCGCCGTTTTGGGCTCTGAAATGTCTTGAAAAACGAAAGTCCAATAGGGTATTCATATTATCGTCGGCATAAAAAATTACGTTTCCGCCTCTGCCGCCGTCACCGCCGTCGGGTCCGCCATGAGAAACATACTTTTCTCTATGAAAGCTCGAACATCCGTCGCCGCCGTTGCCTGCTTTAATTATTATTTTTGCTTTATCAACAAATTGCATTTTATTCTCCATTTCTTATTTTGTATTCTTTACATAGTCCACTCAACGAACATCTCATACAGTTCGGATTTCGCGCATAACAAACCCTTCTCCCGTGGAATATGAGATAGTGATGTGCTATCGACCATTTTTCTTCAGGTATGCACTTCATAAGTTGAATCTCCGTTTGTTCCACATTTTTTGCATTTACGATACCGATGCGATTGCTAACCCTAAATACATGCGTATCAACGGCAATTGCCGGAATATCGAATGCATTTGATAATACAACACTTGCGGTCTTTCTTCCCGCCCCCGGAAGTGCTTCGAGTTTTTCCCTTTCGGAAGGAACGTTGCCTTCGTATTGTTCGACAAGCATCTTACATGTTGCAATGATGTTCTTTGCTTTTGTATTATAAAATCCGCACGACCTTATATAGGTTGAAAGTTCATCCACGGTCATGCAAGCAATGCTTTCGGGTGAAGGATGATCTTTAAACAAAGGCTTTGTGCATTTATTCACTTGTTTATCCGTACACTGGGCGGAAAGAATTGTCGCA
>CAYPXV010000026.1:0-17392 GCA_964414925.1 uncultured Clostridium sp.
AACAACGAATGCGGTATCGGTGATACCGTAAAGATCATGGAGACCCGCCCGCTGTCCAAGGATAAGCGTTGGCGTATGGTCGAAATCATTGAAAAGGCTAAGTAAGGCCGAGGGAGGACAGAATGATTCAACCGCAAACAAGGTTAAAGGTCGCCGACAATAGCGGCGCAAAAGAAGTTATGTGCATTCGTGTTCTTGGCGGCTCCAAGAGGAAGTTTGCATCAATCGGTGATGTTATTGTAGCTTCCGTTAAGTCCGCAACCCCCGGCGGTGCCGTTAAGAAAAAGGATGTTGTTAAAGCTGTAGTCGTTCGTACCGCTACGGGCATTCATCGCCCCGATGGTAGCCACATCAGCTTCGATGACAACGCTGTTGTCATCATCAACGACCAGAAGCAGCCCCGTGGAACCCGTATCTTCGGGCCGGTAGCTAGGGAACTTCGTGAAAAGGATTACATGAAGATCGTCTCCCTCGCTCCCGAAGTGCTGTAAGGAGGTACTACTATGAGCAGTAAGCTTAATATTAAAACCGGCGATACCGTTATGGTCATTACCGGCGATGAGATGAAAGACAAGGGCAGAACCGGTAAGGTTCTGAAGGTCTTCCCCGAAACCGGTCGTGCTATCGTTGCCGGCAGAAAGATGATCGTTCGCCACGTTAAGCCCCGTATGCAGGGTCAGGAAGGCGGAAGAATCACCAAGGAAGGTACCATCCATGTGTCAAATCTTATGCTCGTTTGCCCCAATTGCAAAAAGCCTACCCGTGTCGGTCATGCTTTCGTAGAAAAGGATAACAAAACGGTTAAGGTTCGTGTTTGCAAAAAGTGCAATAAGAACATCGACTGAGTGAGGAGGATATAATAGTGGCAAAGAAAGAAAACGCACAGGCTCCCGCAAAGAAAAAGGGAAACAAGCAGGAAGCCGCTCCTTTCACCGAACCCGCTCGTTTGCGTGCCAGGTATAAGGAGATCGTTCCTCAGCTCGTTGAGAAATTTAACTACCAGAACCCCATGGAAGTTCCCAAGCTCGTTAAGATCGTTATCAATATGGGTCTCGGCTCCGATAAGGACAATCCCAAGGGTATCGATAAGGCTGTTGAAGAACTCGGCATTATCGCAGGTCAGAAGCCCGTTATCACTAAGGCTAAGAAGTCAGTCGCAAACTTCAAAGTTCGTCAGGGCATGAACGTCGGCGCAAAGGTCACTCTCCGTGGCGACCGTATGTATTACTTCGTTGACAAGCTCATGAACATCGTACTGCCCCGTGTTCGCGACTTCCGCGGTGTTTCCGATACCAGCTTCGACGGTAGAGGAAACTATGCTATGGGTCTTAAAGAACAACTCATCTTCCCCGAAATCAATTATGATGATGTTGATAAAGTACGTGGTATGGACGTTATTTTCGTTACTACCGCTAAGACCGATGAAGAAGCAAAAGAGCTTCTGAGATTGCTCGGAATGCCTTTCGCTGTTAATGAATAAGGGAGGATCGATTCATGGCAAAGACTTCACTCAAAAATAAGCAGCAGGCTACTCCCAAATATTCTACCAGGGCTTATACCCGTTGCCGCATCTGTGGCAGACCTCATTCCGTACTTCGTAAGTATGGTATCTGCCGTATTTGCTTCCGCGAACTTGCTTATAAGGGCGAAATCCCCGGTGTTCGCAAGGCCAGTTGGTAAAAGGAGGACTTAATATGCTCGTAACAGATCCCATTGCAGATATGCTTACTCGTATCCGTAACGCTCTCACCGTTAAGCATGACACAGTTGATGTGCCCCTTTCCGGTATGAAGCGTACAATCGCAGATATCCTCGTTGACGAGGGCTACATCAAGGGCTACACCATCAGCGAAGAAGGCGTTGAACCCATGATGACCATAACCCTTAAATACGGTCCTAACCGTCAGAGAGTTATCACCGGTCTTAAGAGAATTTCAAAGCCCGGTCTGCGTGTCTTTACCCGTAAGGATAACATCCCCAAGGTTCTTAACGGACTTGGTATTGCAATCATTTCTACCTCAAAGGGCGTTATGACCGACCGTGAGGCAAGAAAACAGGGCGTCGGCGGAGAAGTACTCGCATACGTCTGGTAAGTTTCAGTTAACCACCGCATTGTCGATTTAACTCGGCAATGCGGAGGCGATATTTATTTGAAATATTTTTGGAGGTGCAAAAATGTCTCGAATCGGAAAACATCCGATAACAATTCCGGCCGGAGTGACAATCACGGTTTCTGACGACAACACCGTGAGCGTTAAAGGCCCTAAGGGTCAGCTTAGCGAGAAGATTTCACCCAGAATGCAGGTTAGCATTGACGGTGCAATTCTCAAAGTTGAAAGACCCAGTGATTCCAAAGAAGACCGTTCTCTTCACGGACTCTCTCGTACCCTCATTAACAACATGGTTGTTGGTGTAACTTCCGGCTTCGAAAAGAAGCTTGAAATCAACGGTACCGGTTACAGAGCTCAGAAGACCGGTAATAAACTCGTTCTCAACGTGGGTTATTCCCATCCTGTTGAATTCGAAGACGGCGATGTAACTTTCGACGTTCCTGCTCCCAACCGTATCACGGTTAAGGGCATTTGCAAGCAGAGAGTCGGTCAGGTTGCAGCCGAGGTTCGTGCGGTTCGTGAGCCTGAACCCTATAAGGGCAAGGGTATCAAGTATGACTATGAAGTCATTATCCGCAAGGAAGGCAAGACCGGTAAGTAACAGGAGGATAGCATAATTATGATTACAAAGCTTGATAAGAATGCAAAGCGCAAAGCACGTCATTATCGTATGCGCAGGCATATCATCGGCACTCCCGTGAGACCTCGTCTCTGCGTTTATCGCAGCCTTAATCACATCTATGCTCAGGTCATTGATGACAGTATCGGCTCGACCATTGCAGCAGCTTCTACCGTTGAGGCTGATGTCAAGGCCAAGATCGAGGGCAAGAATAAGAAAGAAGCTGCTTTCATCGTCGGCGAAACCGTTGGTAAGCGTGCCCTCGATAGGGGTGTAACCAAAGTTGTTTTCGACCGTGGCGGTTATCTGTACACAGGTCGTGTTGAACAGCTCGCAACCGGCGCTCGTAAAGCCGGTCTGGATTTCTAAGGAGGTATACAAATGCAGAATAACAGGCGTAATTCAACTCCGGAAGTCCCGGAATTTAAAGAAAAACTCGTTTTCGTTAACCGTGTTGCCAAGGTTGTTAAGGGCGGTAAAATCTTCCGCTTCTCGGCTCTTATGGTTATCGGTGACGAAAAAGGTCGCGTTGGCGTAGGTATGGGTAAAGCAGCCGAAATCCCCGAAGCAGTTCGCAAGGGTGTTGAAGATGCAAAGCGTCACCTCGTTACCGTTCCCATCGTCGGAACTACCATCCCCCATGCTGTTGAGGGTAGATTCTCCAAAGGTCATGTTCGTATGCTTCCCGCTGAACCCGGTACCGGTGTTATCGCAGGCGGTCCCGTTCGTGACGTTCTCGAGTGCGTCGGTATTAAGGATATCCGCACTAAGAGCTATGGTTCCAACAATCCCGCTAACTGCGTAAAAGCAACCATCGATGGTCTTACTCAGCTGCGTACAGCAGAGCAGATTGCTCGTCTTAGGGGAAAGACTGTAGACGAGATTCTTAACTGATTGGAGGAATATAACTATGGCAAAATCCCTTAAAGTTACCCTCGTAAGAAGCACTATCGGTGCTCTTAAAGATCAGCAGGCAACAATCGCCGCTCTCGGTTTGCACAAGATGCACAATACCGTAATCAAGCCCGATAACGCTTGCATCCGCGGTATGCTCTTCAAAGTTAAGCACCTTGTTAAGGTCGAAGAGATTGACTAATTAGGAGGTACTAAATGAATCTGCATGAGCTTAAACCCGCTGAAGGTTCAACCAGTTCCAGAAAACGTGTCGGTCGTGGCTCCGGCTCCGGCATCGGCAAAACTTCCGGTTACGGTCATAAGGGTCAGAAGGCCCGCAGCGGTAGCAAGAAGAACGGCTTCGAAGGTGGTCAGATGCCTCTGCCCCGTCGTTTGCCGAAACGTGGCTTCCATAATAACTTTATGAAGGTTTATTCCGTTATCAATATCTCCGAACTCGAACAGTTCGATAATGATACGGTAATTACTGCTGAATTGCTTAAAGATATGGGCATTATCAGCAAAATCGAGAAAGACGGCCTCAAGGTTCTCGGCCGTGGCGAGCTTACAAAGCGTCTTACAGTTAAGGCAGCAAAGGTTTCTAAGACAGCCCAGCAAGCTATCGCAGCGGTGGGCGGAACAGTTGAGGTGATCTAAGTGTTTAGGACTATCATCAATGCTTGGAAGGTAAAGGATCTTCGCACCAAAATGCTGTATACACTTCTTCTCATAGTAGTGTATCGTCTCGGTTCGTTTATTCCCGTCCCCGGAGTTGACGCAGCGGCACTTGGAAGCATGGTTTCCCAGTACGACTTCCTCAACTTCCTCGATCTGTTTTCCGGAGGCTCTTTGAGCCAGTTTTCCATCTTTGCGATGGGTATTTCCCCCTACATCACTGCTTCTATTATCTTGCAGTTGCTTACCATTGCTATCCCTGCTCTTGAAAGATTGAGCAAGGAAGATGATGGCAGAGAGAAGATTGAGAAAATTACTCGCTATGTTGGCGTCGGTCTCGCTCTTGTCCAGTCAGTAAGTATCGTTGTAGGACTGAACAGCATGGGCGACCTGCTTGATGAGGTCACCTTATTCGGAACAACCGCTTTCGGCGTTTTCATGAATGGTATTGCCCCCTATATCATCGTAGGCGTTTGCTGTACCGCAGGTACCGCTTTCCTTATGTGGTTGGGTGAGAGAATTACAGAAAACGGCATCGGTAACGGTGTTTCCATGTTGATTTTCGCTTCGATCGTTTCCAATGTTCCTCAGGTTGTTATTAACCTGATCAACGGTACTTTCGGAATTAAGCCCGTTTCTAACGGCGGAACTACTGTCCTTCAGTATGAGTGGTGGTACGCACTTGTTGTTATCGCTGTTGTTCTTATACTCGTTGTCGGCGTTACCGCTGTTGATAAGGCTGAACGAAGAATCAACATCCAGTATGCAAAACGTGTCGTCGGAAGAAAAACCTACGGCGGCAACGCAACTTATATCCCCCTTAAGGCAAATGCAAACGGCGTTATGCCCTTGATCTTTGCTATGACCATCCTTCAGGTTCCTGCTATGATAGGTCAGTTCGTTCCCGAAGGCGGATTCAATAAGTTCGTTTCTACCTGGCTCAGTGCTTCCAGCGACAACGCTTGGGGTCTCGTAATCTATTACGTACTTTATGCCCTGCTTATCGTTGGATTTGCATACTTCTATTCTTCAATAACTTTTAATCCGATTGAGCTTGCAAAGAATCTCCAGCAGAACGGCGGCTTCATTAAGGGCGTTCGTCCCGGCCGTCCCACCGCTGAGTATCTCCAGAAGAAAACAAGCCGCCTTACTCTGTTCGGTGCTGTTTTCCTTATGGTTATTGCAATTATCCCTACTGTCCTGCTCAAGGTTCTGGACATTCAAGTCCTTTCTTCCTTCGGTCCCACGAGTATCCTGATTATGATCAGTGTTTCTCTTGAAATCGCAGAGCAGCTCGAATCTCTCATGCTTATGAGAAATTACAAGGGTTTCCTCGGTTAATTATTAATTAGTATAGGGGGATTTTGTGTCCCCCTATATCATTCTTGTTTTTTGAGGTCAATTTAATATGAAGCTCATCCTTTTAGGACCTCCTGCCGCCGGTAAAGGTACGCAGGCAGAAGCTATAGCCGATAAATACTCGCTCGCTCATATTTCCACAGGGGATATGCTGCGGGCTGAAATCGCTTTAAAAACTAATCGCGGTATTCTCGCCAAAGCTATCATTGATAAGGGTAACTTGGTTCCCGATGAAATGATTTGCGCTATGGTCGAAGAAAGAATCTCTCATGATGACTGCAAAAACGGCTTTATGCTTGATGGTTTCCCCAGAACTCTTGCTCAAGCCGAAGCTATTACCAAGATGACGGATATCGATGCTGTAATCGATATTGATACAGACCCCGAAATCCTTATCGCTCGTGTTGCTAAACGCAGAGTTTGTCCCAATTGTAATCATACCCAGATGGTTGAGGATGGTTGCAACGGTGTTTGCGCTAAGTGCGGTGCGGAGTTAATCATTCGTCCCGACGATAACCCCGATGCTATGCGTAACAGACTTAATGTGTATTACGCCAACACCTTCCCTCTTATTCAGTATTATAAGCAAAAGGGTCTGCTCGTCGCTATTGACGGCGGTAAAACCAGGGAAGAAGTTACCCACGATATCTTTGCATTCATCGATTCTAAACTCCTTTGATTTGTGGTGGTTTCTATGTCGGATAAAATTACTGTCAAATCCGAAAGCCAATATCAGGCGATGAAAAAAGCCGGTGCTTTGACCGGCGAAACTTTGGCTTATCTCGGCTTTTTAGTTAAACCCGGTATCTCTACTAAAATGCTCGATACCGCTGCCGAAGACTTTATAAGAAAAAACGGTGGTATTCCTTCTTTCCTTAATTATGAAGGTTTCCCCGCAAGCATCTGCACTTCCGTTAATGAGCAGATCGTTCACGGAATTCCGAAACCCGATGTTATCCTCAAGGATGGCGATATCATAAGTATCGATTGCGGTGCTATTGTTGATGGCTTCCACGGTGATGCCGCTCGTACTTTCCTTGTCGGTAATGTTGCCGACGAAATCGTTAAGCTCGTCGATGTGACCCGTGAATGTTTCTTTAAAGGTCTCGAAATGGCTCAGGTCGGTAATCACATCAGTGATATCTCAAGAGCTGTTGAAGCTCATGCTACTTCTTTCGGTTACGGTGTAGTTCGTGAACTCGTAGGTCACGGTATCGGTTCGTCTATGCATGAAGCTCCCGAAGTACCTAATTATGTAAATCTTAGATTCGGCAGAGGAGCGAAGCTCGTCCCGGGTATGGCAATTGCCGTTGAGCCCATGATTAACCTCGGAGAAAGATACGTCAAATTCCTGCCGGACGGTTGGACTTGTGTTACCAAAGACGGCAAGCCCAGTGCCCATTATGAAAATACGATTTTTATAACAAAAAACGGTCCTGAGGTATTGACAAATCCGATTTAATGATGTATAAATGTTAAGTTGCGACTTATGGAACTAAATGGGATACTAAAATGAGCAAGAAACCCAAAAATTTCTGTAATTTCGCCCGCAAGAGCGACTCCGTTATGCTCGGAAGACTCGTCAAAAGCACCGCAGGCAGGGATTGCGGTCGGTTTTTCGTTATTATCGGCGAGATGGACGAAAAATATATTTTACTGGCAGATGGCGATTTAAGACAGATGGATAGCCCTAAAATAAAAAAGCTGAAGCATGTTGAGTGCCTTGAACCTGTGAGCGAGAGTTTGAAACAACGATTGCTCGAAGGTGGGCAGATTCAGAATGCAGAGCTGAAAAAAATCATAATTTCGCTTTTGGAACAACTTTAAAAGTGAAAAGACTCTGAACGAGGAGGGAAAAGCGTGTCAAAACAGGATGTAATCGAAGTAGGAGGCGTTGTAACCAACACCTTCCCCAACACCATGTTCGAGGTGACTCTCGAAAACGGTCATAAGATAATCGCTACCATCTCCGGGAAACTGCGTATGAACTTCATACGTATACTTACAGGAGACAAGGTTAAAGTTGAGATGTCGCCATATGACCTCACGAGGGGTCGCATAACATGGCGCGACAAGAAGTGATTCTTGAAGCAGAAAGCAATAATGCACAGGAGGTAGCAGCATGAAAGTCAGGCCTTCGGTAAAACCGATGTGTGAGAAGTGCAAGATAATCAGACGCAAAGGTCGCGTAATGGTTATCTGCGAGAACCCCAGGCATAAGCAGAAGCAGGGCTGATTTCGTATTGACTGACCCTGCAAGTCAATTAAGAGACGTACTGCTTTAGCAATAAGAACTTAGGACTAACCCATCCGAAGTTCGCACGAAGAAATACGGGAGCGTATGATTCGTTAATATGATTGAAGGATAAAACCGTTCTTTCAATCGTATGAGCAAGGGAAAGGATTCCCCATGCCACAGTGTGACGGGCTTATGCCCGATTGATGAGGACTTGCTTCATTTCAGCGTGGAGCAAACCGTCACTATTCACTCCTGTCGGTGCGGCTGCCCTATCTCAACCGCTGCCAAGCTGCACAAAAAAGGCTTAGCGAAAACAGCGGCCGCAATTTGGCATAGTTGATATAGGGAACCGACAGTAAAAAATAAACAACCATTTTTACGGAGGTAAACAAACTTTATGGCGCGTATAAGCGGCGTAGACCTGCCCAGAGACAAGAGAGTCGAGATCGGACTTACCTATATTTACGGTATCGGTCGTAAAACTGCTCAGACTATCCTCGAAGCTACGGGTGTTAACCCTGATATCAGGGTTCGCGATCTTAGCGAAACAGATGTAAACAAGCTAAGAGAATACATTGATCATAATTGCAAGGTAGAGGGTGACCTCAGACGTGAAGTTTCAATGAACATCAAGAGACTCATTGAGGTCGGATGCTATCGTGGCGTTCGTCACCGCAAGGGACTGCCCGTTCGCGGACAGAGCACTAAGCAGAATGCACGTACTCGCAAGGGTCCGAAGCGTTCGGCAGGTAAAGCAAAGAAATAAGGAGGGAATGACTAATGGCAAAGACCGGTAAAGCGGCAAAGAAGGTTACAAGCCGTAAACGTCGTGAGCGTAAGAACATTGAACGTGGTCAGGTACACATTCGTTCTTCCTTCAACAACACAATCGTTACCGTTACCGATATGAACGGAAACGCAATCTCATGGGCATCCGCAGGCGGCCTCGGCTACCGCGGCAACCGTAAGAGCACTCCCTTCGCAGCCCAGATGGCAGCAGAAGCAGCGGCAAAGGCATCCATGGAACATGGTATGCGCAATGTCGAGGTTTATGTTAAGGGACCGGGTGCAGGTCGTGAATCTGCAATTCGTGCCCTTCAGTCCGCAGGACTCGAAGTAAATATGATTAAGGACGTAACCCCCATTCCTCACAATGGCTGCCGTCCTCCCAAGCGTAGAAGAGTATAAGGAGAGCAAACGAATATGGCAAGATATACAGATCCCGTTTGCAGACAGTGCCGCAGAGAAGGCACAAAGCTGTTTCTTAAGGGCGACCGTTGCTACAATGATGCAAAGTGCGCAATCGTAAAACGTCACACCATCCCCGGACAGCACGGTCAGGCTCGTCCTCGTAAAGCAAGCGAATATGGTACTCAGCTTCGTGAAAAGCAAAAGACTCGTCGTGCATACGGCGTAAGCGAGTCCCAGTTCCATAAATATTATCTCATGGCATCCAACATGAAGGGTGTTACCGGCGAAGAAATGCTCTGCCTCATCGAGCGCAGACTTGACAACGTTGTTTATCGCCTCGGACTGGGCGCAAGCCGTGCTCAGGCTCGTCAGTGGGTAAGCCATGGTCATATTCTTGTTGATGGTCAGAAGGTTGATATTCCTTCCTACCTCGTAAAGCAAGGTCAGAAAATCAGTGTCCGTACCGGCAGCTTCGATGTTCCTTACTTCAAGGAAATCAGAGAACAGGGCGCAGATAAGCCTATTCCCAAGTGGCTCGAACTGGACGCAGCAAACCTCAGTGGTATTGTGGCAGCTATGCCTCAGCGTGATGACATCGATCTTGGCATTGAGGAACACCTCATTGTTGAGTTTTACTCCAAGTAATCATCACCGTTACCCTGATCTATCACTACTATTACTTCAAGAGAGGGGAAAGATTCGATGTTGGATAATGAAAGACCGAGAATTGTTAGCAAAGAGCTTACCGATGATCATGGCTGCTTTGTTATTGAGCCGCTTGAGCGTGGCTTCGGTACGACTATAGGCAACTGCCTGCGCCGCGTGCTTATAAGCTCGCTGCCCGGTGCGGCTGCAACGTCAATAAGAATTGACGGAGTTTTGCATGAATTCTCAACCATTCCCGGTGTTAAGGAAGATGTTACGGAAATCATCCTCAACATCAAAGAGCTTCGCATTAAAATGTTTGAAGAATCCGTTGCCACGATTGTTATCGATGCCCATGATGAGTGCATTGTAACCGCCGGCGATATCAAACATGACGCTTCTGTCGAGATTGTAAATCCCGACTTGCGCATTGCCACGCTCTCGGAAGGTGCAAGACTGCATATGGAAATTGTTGTCGAAAAGGGCAGAGGCTATGTTTCGGCAGACAGAAATAAAAAGCCCGGTATGCAGATAGGCGTCATTGCCGTTGATTCCATTTTTACACCAATTAATAAGGTCAATTTCAAGGTAGAGAATACCAGAGTCGGTCAAATTACCGATTACGATAAGCTCACCCTTGATGTTTGGACAGGTGGTACCATCCGCCCCGAGGAGGCTGTAAGTACCGCTGCAAGGATTATGTTTGACCATCTTTCCTTGTTCACTAATCTTGCCGACGGAACCGATTTCTTTGAGGTTGCCCCGGCTCCCGAAACCGAGACAGTCAATAAGCTCTTTGATATGACTATCGAAGACCTTGAGCTTTCAGTCCGTTCCTATAACTGCCTTAAACGTGCAGGTATTAATACCGTTTCAGAACTCGTCGATAAGGATGAGGAAGAAATGATGAAAGTTCGTAATCTCGGAAAGAAATCCCTCGATGAAGTCCAGCAGAAGCTCGCAACCCTCGGTTTGACTCTGCGTAGATGCAACGTTTAATTCGTTTGGACGATTCGATTATACGTCCGTAAAATCTTAGGAGGAAATTTTATGCCTAACCGTAAGCTTAACAAGGCCACAGATCAGCGTGATGCCATGCTTCGCAATATGGTGACTGCATTCCTTTGGAACGGTAAGCTCGTTACAACTGAAGCTCGTGCTAAGGAAGTTCGCCCAATTGCTGAAAAGCTTATCACCCTTGCTGTGTCCGAATATAAAAATTCTGAAACCGTAATCAAGACAACTGTCAACGATAAACAGCAGTCCGTTGAGGTCGAAAAAGTCGTTGATAAGCCCTCCAAGCTCCATGCTCGTAGGCAGATTATGGCTTATCTCTATGACCTTCCTCTTACCCGTGAGAAGAAGGAATCCGCTAAGGACTTCCGCACTCGCCAGAGGAATACTCCCCATCCCGTCGTTGAGAAGCTCTTCCGTGAACTCGCTCCCAAATATGACGGCGTTCAGGGTGGCTATGTTCGTATCTATAAGCTCGGACCTCGCCGTGGTGACGGCGCAGAAGTCTGCATGCTCGAACTCAAATAATTTTTATTGTTTCTTTTGCTGCCACATTGCTTCCATTGAATGTGGCAGCTTTCCTTTTAAAATTTTTTATCAAACAAAACAACATGCTTGATCAACCAATCGATAAGCATGTTGTTTGTATCTTTATCTGTAAAATGTATTGCCGCCTATAAATTCTCGTATTATCGATGTCGGCGGTATCTCATCCTCTATGTCCGCAACCTGAAAATAATTCAGGTACTTTAGAATCGAACGTGCTAATATGAAGTCGGGTGACGATTTTGCAACCGGATTATCGTATACATATGAGCGTAAAAGTGGATAAGCGTACTTCTTCAATACCGATGCTTCGTAGTGTAGCGTCGTGTTTATTATCAAATCAGCATTTTCCTGATAGGGGAATACCCATTTGGTTTCACCCCGTCTGACGCTCTGCCACATTCCAAGAGTATGCTCAACACTTGCGCCTCTGCTCATGTGGTCACGCACCAATCGCCTTAATAACCTCAAATCCGCAGTCCGTATCCTATTGTGGTCGTCAAGATTCAGCGTTGTCAGTGCGGAAACATAAATCTTAAAGCAGTTGCGTGAATCAATTCCCTTTAACAGCGCAGGATTAAGTGCGTGTAATCCCTCTATAATGAGTGATTGATTCTCCCCTAAACATAACTTCTTCGTAGTTTCCTCACTCTTTCCCGTCAGGAAATTAAAGTGGGGGAGCGTTACCTCCTTGCCGGCTATCAGATTCGATAGGTCAATTCTAAATCGTTCGGTATCAATTGCTTCTATGCTCTCTAAATCAATTTCTCCGTTTTCATCCCGACTTATCTTGTCCCTATCTTTGTAGTAGTCGTCAAGCGAAATCATTATCGGCTCATACCCCGATGCACGCAATTGCGTCGCTATCCTGTTCGCCGATGTTGTCTTTCCCGACGATGACGGTCCCGCAATAAGCACTGCTTTCGTCTTTGCGGAAATTATCGACTCCGCTGCATTTGAAAATACTTTTTCGTGAAGTGCTTCGTTTACCCTCACAAGCTCTCGAATGTTCCCATTCTCAACCTTTTCGTTGAGCTGAATCGCATTTGCACAGCCCATTAGTTTTCCCCAATGGTCAGTCTGCTCAAATACAGAGGAAAGTTTAGGCATCTGTTCGTATTTCGATACTTTGCTCGGATCAACCGAGTCAGGCAACAAAAGTACAATGCCGTTTCTCGATTTGAGTATGTCGTAAAGCCTGACATAACTGCTGTTCGGTGCCATTTCACCGTAATAATAATCGGCATAGTTACTGTATTCGGGACAAGTGTAATAGTCAAAATAAGTGAAGTTACGCCACTTTAATAATTTAATCTTGTCAACATGCCCGTCATGAAGAAATTGCTGTGTCGCTTCTCTGATGCTCCGCCTTGAACGGCAAAACTCAAACTCGGAATCGATAATGAAATTCATCTCCGATTTGATAAGTTTAATATCAGAATCATTAAGCTCATTTCCATTATTCGATACGGACATCAGTACCCCTTGACCGACCGAATACTTGATGATAATCTTTGCTTGTGGCATCAACTTCTTTATCGCAAGCGTAAATACAAACCGTAGGGTTCGCTCGTATATGCGCCGTCCTTCTTCGTCGTTGAAACGCAACAAAATAAAACTGTCGTCGTGCTTCGGCACAAAGCTTAAATTGAGTATTTCGCCGTTAAGCATTGCCGCAAGCGGTTTCTCTTTTAGCTTATCGGAGTCAAGATTAAGCTCCTTTATGCAGTTCAATAAACTTGAACCGTTGGTCTCAATGCTTTGTCCGTCAAGTTTTATGTTCATACAATTCGCTCTCCTTTCGCTTTTCCTGTTCAACATATTCAATTTTACTCCCTCTATTCATAAAAATCAATGTCATTAACGCAAGTTTTATCGTTGAATGGCATACATTTTCGCCGATAAGACCAAAACAAACAATATATGCCTGATTTTGTTAATATCCATTTACAATAAGGTCGCAATTTGATAAAATAAAAGGGAATATCGATATGTTCATAAATACAGAGAGGAATGGATAATAAGTCAAGTGGACACGGAAATTGCGGTAAAGATGACGAACATCACCAAGAAGTTCGGTGATGTGTATGCCAATAAAGACGTAAGTCTTTTCATACGCAAGGGCGAGATTCTTTCTTTATTGGGCGAAAACGGAAGTGGCAAGACCACATTGATGAATATGCTTTCGGGCATTTATTTTCCCGATTCGGGAGATATCGAAGTTGACGGTAAACAGGTCGTTATAAAATCTCCCAAGGATGCTTTTGATTTGCATATAGGAATGATACATCAGCACTTTAAGCTTATTGACGTATTCACCGCAGCCGAAAATGTGCTTTTAGGTCAAAAGGGCAAGCTGCGTGACGTCAAAAAGGGTATAATGCAGATTTGCGAAAAGTACGGCTTTGCCGTAGACCCCGATAAAAAGGTGTACGAGATGTCCGTTTCCGAAAAGCAGACACTCGAAATCGTCAAAACCCTTTACAGAGGTGCGGATATCCTTATCCTCGATGAACCGACGGCGGTATTAACTCCACAGGAAACCGAAAAATTATTTGACGTTATGCGTGTAATGCGTTCGCATGGCAAGTCCATAGTCATTATTACACATAAGCTTCATGAAGTGCTTGAAATTTCCGATAGAGTAGCCGTATTGCGCAAGGGCGAATATATAGGTGATGTATTTACGTCCGAAGCGGATGCACAAAGCCTATCGAATATGATGGTGGGACGCAGTGTTTCTCTTGATATTCACAGACCTCAGACGGAAGAAAAAACTTTAAGGCTTAAAGTTGAGCATCTGTCGGTTAAGGATAAACTCGGTGTTACACGCCTTGATGATGTGTCGTTTGAAGCATATAGCGGAGAAATACTGGGTATTGCGGGTATAACGGGCAGCGGTCAGAAAGAATTGCTTGAGGCAATCGCAGGTTTGGAATCCGCAGACAAGGCTTCATCGATAATCTATATCGACCCCAAAACAGGTCAGCCGGAACAGTTATGCGGCAAAAATCCGCAGCAGATTCACAGCATGGGCGTCGGCTTTGCGTTCGTTCCCGAGGATAGATTGGGCATGGGTCTTGTAGGCAGCATGGATATTCCCGATAATATGCTGCTGAGAAGTTATCTTGACGGAAAATCCGGACTTGTTGATATGAAGTCTCCCAGACGGCTTGCAAGTAAGGTCGTTGATGAGCTTGGAGTTGTAACCCCAGACTTGAAAACTCAGGTCAGTAAGCTTTCGGGCGGAAATGTTCAGAAGGTGCTTGTGGGACGTGAAATTGCAAGCAATCCTGCTCTGTTGATGACAGCCTATGCGGTAAGAGGACTCGATATCAATACCTCAATGGCTATTTATCAACTGCTGAACGACCAGAAGATGAAAGGTTCTGCCGTAATTTATGTCGGTGAGGATTTAGACGTTTTAATAGAGCTTTGCGACAGGATAATGGTACTTTGTGCCGGTAAGGTCAGCGGAATCGTTGACGGTAGAACTGCCGAAAAGGAAAAGATCGGTTTAATGATGACATCTGTTGAAGGGATGGAAAACAAATGATTAGAATATCAAAACGGGTAGGAATGCCAAAGTATCGCGAATGGCTCATCAGATTAATTGCCGTTGTCGCTGCATTGATTGTCGATGCAATCATAATTTATCTGTTAACCAAGATGAATCCGCTAAACGTCTATGTTTCGATGTTCGAAGGTGCTTTCAGCTCGGAACGCCGATTCTGGAATATGCTTGCCGATGTTATGATGCTTCTATGTATCGGTGTTGCTCTTGCTCCGGCATTTAAAATGAAGTTCTGGAATATCGGTGCGGAAGGTCAGGTACTTATCGGCGGAATCGTTTCTGCCGCTTGTATGATTTATTTCCCTAATCTGCCAAATGCTTTGTTGCTTGTGATTATGTTCGTTCTAAGCACTATTGCCGGCGGTATTTGGGGATTCATTCCGGCACTTTCAAAGGCAAAGCTTAATACCAACGAAACTCTTTTTACTTTGATGATGAACTATATCGCAACTCAGTTGACATCGTTCTTTGTAGCGGTATGGGAAAATCCCAAAGGATCAAACTGCGTTAACATCATCAATCCTTCCACAAATGCAGGCTGGTTCCCTTCCATATTCGGTCAGCAATATGTGCTTAATGTTGTGATTGTTATGCTGCTGGTTGTGTTTATGTACTTCTATCTCTCCCGTACAAAGCAGGGTTATGAAATAGCGGTTGTCGGCGCAAGCCAAAGTACAGCACGCTATGCTGCTATTGATGTAGCCAAAGTCACCATGCGCACCGTTACGATTTCGGGCGCAATTTGCGGTATAGCGGGATTTGTTACCGTCGCAGGTCAAAGCCATACGATTTCGACAAATACTGCGGGCGGTAACGGTTTTATCGCAATTATCGTAGCATGGCTCGCAAAATTTAATACATTTGTAATGGTACTGATTTCGTTTTTGTTGGTATTCCTCGATAAGGGCGCAGGCGAAATTGCTTCCCGTTATAACATAAACGACCATATATCAAAGATGATAATGGGAATAATCCTGTTCTTCATCCTCGGCAGTGAGTTCTTTATAAACTATAAACTCAGTTTCGCCAAATCCGAAAAAAAGTTGAAGGAGTAATTATATGGATCAGATAGTATCGCTTTTCCAAGCCGCAATTGCTTTCGGAACTATTATCATGTTCGGTTCGTGCGGTGAAGTTCTTACCGAAAAATCGGGCAATCTTAACCTCGGTGTGCCGGGTATAATGTACCTGGGCGGAATAGCAAGCCTTGCAGGTTCGTTCTTCTATGAACAGGCTTGCGCTTCGGCAAACATTGCACCGTCGGGATTTCTCCTTGTACTCATTCCCTTGCTTTGCTCTTTTGTAGCATCCGCAATGGGCGGACTGATTTTCTGCTTCTTAACGACAACGCTGCGTGCAAACCAGAATGTTACAGGTCTTACTCTTACCATTTTTGCGGCAGGTCTTGCAAACCTGTTCGGCGGTTCACTTAATAAGTTCGCAGGCGGTGTAGGTCAAATCCGTGTCGCAGAAACAAGCAGTCTGTTCAGGGCAAAGATTTTAAGCTTTATTCCCGTTCCGGAAATAATCTCAAAATTCCTGTTCAGCTATGGCTTCCTGGTTTATCTTGCACTCATTATCGCCGTACTGCTACATTTCTACCTTAACCGTACAACACATGGCTTGAATCTTCGTGCTGTCGGTGAAAACCCCGGTACTGCCGATGCGGCAGGTATTAATGTTACAGGGCATAAATACCTTGCAACTTGCGTTGGTGCAGGCATAAGCGGTCTCGGCGGTCTGTACTACGTTATGGACTATACAAAGGGTACTTGGGCAAATGACGGCACAATCGAAAGCCTCGGCTGGTTGGCAGTCGCTCTCGTCATTTTCTCAACATGGAAACCTGCAAGAACTATTTGGGGTGCTTACCTCTTCGGTATAGTTTATTGGATTTTCCTCTATATCGGTTTGAGCAGAAAAACTCAGGAAATTTTCAGAATGCTCCCCTATATAGTTACCATCCTGGTACTTATAATCGTTTCCCTCAGAAAACGCAAAGAGGATATGCCCCCCGAAGCACTGGGCCTGGCGTATTTCAGAGAAGAACGTTAACATCTAAAATTCCTAAATTTGTTTTGTCTTTTCAAAAAGGGCTGTCGCTCATCCTGTTGTAGCGATAGCCCTTAACCTTATTCTGTTTGAAATTCCCTTAATTCACTTACCGTTTTAAGGGAATTAGTTTAACCTGTAGTTGCAAATATTCTTTCTCGAACAATCGAGACATTCACATATAAAAATAATCGACTAGCACAAATTCATAGTCTATTGATCAAAGCTATTTCTTTGTGATATAATTCGGAAAGAGTTAAATGTGAGGTGCAACATGATACATTTGGTTGACATAGATAATGAGATCGGTGATGACAGTTTGGAAGTTGCGGAAAATCAGCAGAACTATGTATGCACGAGTTTGGTAATGCTTGCGAGAGCATGGCTACATCGCAAATATCGTCCTCGGGTGTTTAACGTTTATGATGGTGAAACTGCGGTGGGAATGGGTATGTATTTGGACGACCCGGAAA
>CAYPXV010000027.1:0-17366 GCA_964414925.1 uncultured Clostridium sp.
AGGAGTTTAAGAAAATTCCTCCGTTGGAGTAAGGAGGCAGCTTTATGTTTCACAAGGTAAAAAGTGTATCTCCGCTTGCCGATTTCAACTTGAGCGTCCAGTTCGCCGAGGGCGTGACTAAACTTTACGATGTGAATTCTCTATTCGAGAAAATTCCCGCATTTCTCTATCTTAAAGAAAATCCCGAAGAATTTGTTTGCGTTTCCGTCGATGTTGGCGGTTACGGCATTATTTGGAACGATGAGCTGGATTTGAGCTGTGATGAGCTGTGGGAGCACGGCGTACAGGTGGACACTCCCTTTGACGGTCTCATGGCATTAAGTGACGCCACGCAGCTTTGGGGTCTCAACGAAAGTACGCTGCGAAAGGCAATCACCTACGGAAAACTGGTAAATGGTGTGGATGTTTGTAAGTTCGGCAAACAATGGGTCGTCTCTGTTGATGCCATGAAACGTGAGTATGGAAATACAACACAAAAGATTACAAAAATGCCTCCCCTTTTTTATAAAAGGGAGGTGGCAAAAATCCTCGGTTTTGACGGAGGGGATTCTGTCATAAGCCGGTGACCGAGAGGTTCGCCGAACTTTTTTACAAAAAGGGGGGGACAATCCCTCTTCCCTTCTACATAAGGAAGCTTTGATAAATGTAAAGAATCCTTGCAGCATAAAATGCCTCCCCTTTTTTATAAAGGGGAGGTGGCAAAAATCTTCGATTTTTGACGGAGGGGTTCTCCGTAAGTCGTTAACGGAGGGGATTTTACTTGCTCTCCGCAAGCCTCTTTGCGTCCTCCCGTTCAAAATTATGCATCCAGTCCGCTTTGATGTAATATGTTACAAATGCTATCGAACTTAATGCCCATGTCAGCGGATATGCCCAGAATATTACCCTTATATCCGGTATGTAATGCACCGTTATCGTTATGTACGCTATCCTTATCGCACACCAGCATATCAACATTATGAACATCGGTACTTTCGTTTTTCCCGCTCCTCTTAATATTCCTGCCATGCAATGCGATAACGATAATAAACAGTAAAACCATGCTTCTATGTTCGCTTGCCTTACTCCGAATGCTACTACGTTCGGGTCATTGTTGAATAACGATACCAGCGGCTCTGCAAATGCTATAAAACCTATTCCTATCAGCTCCGCTAACAACACCCCGACTATTACCCCGAATACAGTTCCTTTCTTTACTCTGCCGTATTCCCTTGCCCCTAAATTCTGGCTCGTGAATGTCGTCAGTGCTACCGAAAAACTCGTTACAGGTAAAAATGCAAACCCTTCAAGCTTAGAATATGCTCCGCATCCTGCCATTGCATCATCCATAAATACGTTTATGTTCGATTGTACAAGTACGTTCGCTAATGCTATTACCGAGTTCTGTACCCCTGTCGGAAGTCCCGTTGCCAAAATCTCTTTCAGCATCTTCCCGTCTATCTTTATTTCTTTAATATTTACCCTGTGTACATCGTCCGTGTGTGATAACTTGATGAGCGACAGTATCGCACTCACTATGTGCGATATCGATGTAGCTATCGCAGCTCCTTCTACGCCCATCCCCATGTACCTTACAAATACTATGTCCAGTACCACGTTCACTATCGATGAGATTATTAAATAGTACAGCGGATGCTTTCCGTCTCCTCTTGCCTGAAATACTCCCATCAATGCTATGTACATTACGTTTCCTACCGAACCCGCAAAATACCAGCGGAAATATTTTATCGATTCCGGTAATACGTTCTCGGGCGTCTTCATTAATTTTAACAGTATCGGCGTCACTATTATTCCTATTATGGTTAATGCTATGCCCGATAATAACCCGAACGCTACCGTTGTGTGTACCGCAGTGTGTACTTTCTCGTTATTCTTCGCTCCTATGTACTTTCCTATTACTACGCCTGCGCCGATAAATACTCCGTTTATAAATCCTACCATCAAAAAGATAAGATTCCCCGATGAACTTACCGCCGCTAACGCTTGCTTCCCAAGCTCGTTTCCTACTACCAGTGAGTCGATTACATTGTATAGCTGCTGAAATAACTGCCCTAAAAATATCGGCAGCGCAAATAAAATTATCTTCCTGTATATCTTGCCTTCGGTCATTTTATTCTTCTTTACCTCTGTTTTCTCCGTTTTGTGTCAATTATAGCCCCCGTATTCTTCCTCTGTCAATACTTTTTCGCTAATATCTTTTTTTACGCTTATTACTAAATGTGTAAAAAATTTCACACTTATTCATGTGTTAAATGACTAATATATAAAAAAAAAAAAAACGATTGCTATTGACGTGAGTGCCTAAATGCGCTATAATACCATGGATGTTGGGCTTAGTGGTTCATGCATACCAATGCATTGTTAATATGTTGATACCAACACACAGATTAAACAAAGGAGAAAAACTATGAAATTTTCAAACAAGCTGCTCTCATTGCTCCTTGCCGTTTTCATGCTCATGGCAATCGTTCCCACCGGCATTCTTACGGCTGAAGTTGAGAACACCGTTCCCGACACCGCAGGCGAACCCGTTTGGGATGAACCCGGCGCAATAAGACTCGATAAAACAGCAAGCACAAATAAGGGCTCGAATACCGACCCCTATTGGGAAGTTACCCTCAAAATCGACGGTAAAAATTATCCCACCACTTCCGACGTTGTTCTCGTTATCGATAACTCGAACAGTATGTATACCGAGAGAATGCCTAAGGTAAAAGAAGCTGCAAAGGCTTTTGTCAATAACCTTATGACCGATAGTTCAACAAGGATCGCATTGGTCGTATATGGTCGTGATATTGACCTTCAGACGAAAGAATTTTATGATGCTACAAAGCAAGAAGAACTTCTGTCAAAAATAGACAGTATAACTCAAATGATGAATGACGATAATGGCGGTACAAATACTCAACTCGCCATTTACACGGCACAGCAGCTCCTTAGCTCAGAAGCTTCAACCGGAGTTAATAAAAATATCGTTCTTCTTTCCGATGGTATTCCCACCTATAGCTATAAGCTTACCGGAACTGCGACTTGGACAGGATGTGGTACCGGATTCTTAACCGGTACTCACTACTGGGGAGGTTCTTTACCTACAAGTAACAACGGAAGCGTTGTTACCGATTCCATAGTAATCACTGCACGTGATATAAACACACGCTGTGGTAGTGGATATAACTCCGAGGCAACCGGTTACTATGAACCCGGTTTGGTAGATCTTACGGTTTCATGTAACCATGGCGAAACAAAAACTATAAGTGATTACGAAATTGAGCATACTGTTGGTACAATATGGGAAGCAAATACTGCAAAAACGGCAGGCACGACTTTCTATTCCATCTCTTTCCAGGCAGGTACGGAAGGTGAGGCAATGCTTAAAGAATGCGCAAGTAACTCCACCACCGATTATTTCGCAATTGCAGAGGGCGAAACCGATGTTTCGGGCAAGCTTGCATCCGCATTTACCGCTATCGCAGGTAGTATTGCAGCTGCTGCAACCGACAGCGTTGTTACCGACCCCATGGGTGAATTTGTAAACCTCAAGTTCAGCGGTTCTGTCCCCACTTTCACCACCGACCTCGCCGCTTACGAAGCAGGCAGTTACGATGTTTATATCAGCCAGGGTACTGCAAGCTATGATGTTGACAAAGATACCATCACTTGGAATTCAGGTACTATTCATGAAGGCACTACCGCTGTGATGAGGTATCATATCGTTGTCGATACTTCCCTCGGCGACAGCGTTCCCCAGGGTGAATTGGATGCGAATAAGGAGACTATCTTCAAGTACACAAACTGGGAAGGTAATCCCGATACCGTAAAGCATTTCCCGATTCCCGTTGTCAATATCAATGGCGGTCTTGTCAGAATTCACTACTATAGAGTAAACAGTCAAGGTCAACCTCTTGCCGAAAACGGAAGCATAACCGAACCTCAGTTTGCGGAGATTGCCGATTATGAGACGATAACCGGACTTGAATGGGGACAGGATCATAGCTTTGACTACAAAGAAATTGCAGGCTTTAACTATTACGGTTCTTACATTGTCGATAACGGCACTTTGACCGAAGGCGATACCGCAACCGTTCATATCAACGTTAATGAGCAGGAGCATGATATCTGGTTTGCATATTATCAGCAGTTCACCCTTGTTCATGTTCGTAATGACGGTACCGGAAATATAACCGAAACCCATGACGTTATAAAGGGATTCAACTTTGTTGATAAGACATCCGAGGAATACCTTTACGGCGGCACATTCAATAATCTTGAATGTGATAGTGAGCATGTTACTACAGCTAATCCCTATAAATATGATGTAGCACCCAATGCTACTTACTACATCTGGGAAGTAAATAAGCTTTATTTAACTCCCAAGAATGTAAACGCATGGAGACATATCGATGTTGAAGGCACTGAAAGGGTTGTTCGTTTCTATCCTCTCACCGTTGTAGACCGTGATATGTATCAGGCTGTCGATTTCATCATTAACGGTGAAACAAATGGCTATAATAACGTAGTTTATACTAAGATTTATGCCGAGCAGCCCGTTGTAGGTCCCGATGGCAGTGAACAGACAACCGTCAGCGAACTCAGCTACAGAATTTGGGGCAATACCGCTATCGTAAAGGACGGAAGCTATGTAGCATATGATAGGTATATGGACTTCGAACAGACCTTCACGGTTCAGCCTTACTGGATTACCCTTGATAACGTAAAGGTGACGGGCAATATTATCAGAACCTGTGAATACAGAGGAGAGGGCATTCCCACATCCGACCCGAATTACTATCATTACATGAATGTAAAAGATAACGAAGGCAATATAAGCTGCGAATATGTCGGTCAAACAGCGGACGATGTTGATACACTCATGGTTAGCCTGCCCGTTTCAATCGGTATGGAGGAGATTATCGAGGATATCACACTCACAATCGTTGACGGAAATAATACTTATTCCGTTGAAGTACCCGCAGGTGACGTTACCGAAAGCGTAAACTATAACGGAATGAACGGTAAGCTCTTTGCCGGCTGGTTCATGGACGAAAACTATACCGAAGCAGCAAACCTTACCGAGATTACGGAAGATGCAACGATTTACGCAAAGTATGTAACCGATGTATATCTTAATGTAAAGTGCATTAATTTGCGCTCCATCTTCTCAAAGACCGCAACATTCGTTTCCGCCGTTGACGATCCCGCAAATTACATCGAAGCAGGATTTGTGGTAACGGTAAACGGAGTTGAGACTGTAATGAAGTCCGAGAGCTTCACTAATTCGTACATCTTCTACAACGCTCGCAATCTTTTCGGCAGCGAAGTAGATAAGGATGCAAAGCTTATGATGCTTGATTACTCACTTGTCGGACTTGATTATGGAACAGTAGTAAATGTACAGCCTTACTGGGTCACAATGGACGGCACAACCGTTTACGGCACGGCAAATGCTCTGACCTATACCTATTTCGGTTTGGTCGGCTGATGAAAGGAGTTAATTAACGATGAAAAAGAATAATAAACTCGTTTTCAGTAATCCGGAATTCATCGATACAATCGGTGGAGAGATTCCGACAATCCCCGGCACAGGCTCGGGTGGATTGACATGGCAGAGCATCGGTGATGGACTCTATGCAGTTACCATGCCCGACGGTAGCAGAGTTATTGTCGATAAATTCGGCACAATTGTAGAATAATTAAATGATGACAGTTTGGCGGAGGGTTAATTCCTTCCGCTAAACTTCTATAAAAGACTAAAAGGAGGATGGCGAATGAAAATGAATTTGGCGATAGCCGAAATACCGTTTTGCATTGATATACGATTCTCGGATTATGCTTCACTTTACGAACCGTTTGTAACAGAATTTGAACCCAAGTTCACCGTTTCGATTTCAGAGGAAGAAATTGAATCCGCAAAAAAGTATTATTTCAATCGTTATCCTCATCTTATGGAAGAAAACGGCGATCATATCGATCCGTATGTTGAACATATGGTTCTCGGTGTAAGGATTTCAGACGAATTGCTTCGCTATAACCGTATCATGTTCCATTCGCTTGCATTCATCTTCAAAAATCGTGCCTGGCTTTTGACAGCGCAAAGCGGGGTAGGGAAGACCACCCAGTACATTCTTCTAAAACGTCTGTTCGGTGACGAGATAACTATTCTCTGCGGCGATAAACCTTTTCTGGAATACAAAGGATGCGGACAGGTTGTTGTCCATCCCTCGCCGTGGAATGGCAAGGAGAACATAGGAAGAAGCGTATCGGCACCGCTCGGCGGAATTTTCGTTTTGAATCGCTCCGACGGAAATGCTATTGAGGAAATGTCTCCGTCACAAGCGGTATCGGAACTCTATTCTCAACTCGTCTTTTCGGCAAAGGATGAACATCAGATTGCGGAAGGTTTTTGGCTTCTGCAAAAGGTTATGGCATCAGCCCCCATATGCCTTTTTCATAAGGTTGCCGATGATGAATCGGCACGGCTCTGCTATGATAAAATGCTTGAGTACACCTTGAAGGAGGATAATAAGATGGAACAGAATTATGTTGTTTGCAAGGATGTTGTCCTCGTTAGCGTCTGCGGTGAAAATATCCTCGTTGCTTCAGGTGACGCAAAAGGTAAATTGCCCTATGTTCAAAAGCTGAACGATACAGGTGCTTTTATCTGGAAATTACTCGAAAAGGGACTGCCCACGGACGAAATTGTTTTCGAACTTCATGATAATTATGATATTACGGAGGAAGTCGCAAGGTATTCGTTCAATTCATTTTTTCTGATCCTTATGAAAAACGGGTATGTTTCTTTAAAGGATTTAAACGATGATTAATGCTGTTCAGAGTTGTTTCTTAGCTTCCCTTCGTGCTTCGCTCAAAGGCGAAAAATATGAGCTTGAATTGAACAAAGAGGAGGATTTATCCGAATTTTTCAAGCTTTGTACCATACAGTGCTTACTTCCGATTTGTATTGAGTCCGTGATTGATTCAAAATGCTTTGATTCATTTCCTGCAATAAAGATACGAAATAGGGAAGAAGCAATTAATCAAACCGTCCGTCAGGCAGCAAGTCAGATTGATTTTTTTAATATCTATAATTCTTTTTTGGCTAAAGGAATAAAGCCTGTTGCGGTTAAGGGTTTTCTTTGCGAAAAGCTTTATCCGACTCCTTTTCACAGAACAAGTTGCGATTTTGATATTCTCATTGATGAATCCGAACTGAATTTGTGCAACAAACTGTTGACGGAAAAGGGCTTGACTTCCGACTATGACCCTGCATTGGGGATGTATAATCACGAAGTTTCATATTACAATCAGAAGAAATCTTTTTGTATTGAGCTGCATACATCCCTGTTTTCAAAGTCGGAAGAATTTAAATTTGACTTAAACACTTTTTTTAATGATTCAATAGCATCACCTGTTAATGTTGATGGTGTTTACACTCTTAACTACCATGACCATTTGTTTTATCTGATTCTCCATGCGTTCAAGCATTTTATTACTACGGGTTTTGGTTTAAGACAGGCGGTAGACATCGGATTATGGATAAAAAACTATAGTGACTCAATCGATTGGACGCTTTTGTTTGAACAGCTTGAACAAGTAAATGCGGTTAATTTCATGTGCGCCTTGCTCAAGATAATCGCTGAAACACTTGAAATCGAGATTCCGATAGAATCTATTCCCGAATTTTCGCATATCGATTCCGACCCCTTGCTAATGGATATGCTGATAGGAGGATTGCACGGTGCTTCCGATTTGACACGACTCCATTCGTCCACAATGACGTTAAATGCCTTCAAAAAGGGTAGGGCAACACCACTTAAATCCCTTTTCCCGAATAAGGAAGATTTGATTTCAAGGTACGGTTATCTTAAAAAGCATCCGTATCTTATTCCGATAGCGTGGGGAGACAGGATTATCAAATACATATTTGAAAATTTAAGCGGTAAAACCGACAGCCCTGCAAAGAGCATGGAAATTTCCAAACAGAGATTAAAAATCATGAAATTTTACGAAATACTTGAATCCGACAGGAATTGAATGGATTTATAAAGTTGATTATCTTTGCTTGCAATTAATTTTGCAATGTGATAAAATAAGACTGTGAGTTCGTAACCATCCTCACAGAGGTACATTGATACCGAAAAAACAAAACTAAGGAGTAAAAAAGTGAAAAACAAGTTTAAGGGCACTCATTGGATTGCTCAAGGTGCGGTTATAGCCGCACTCTACACCACCTTAACTTATTTGACGTCATTTATTCCGTCAATCGGTGGTGTTTTTCAATTTAGAATTGCGGAAGCTTTGACAATACTTCCGTACTTCACCTCATCCGCAATTCCCGGTTTAGCTTTCGGCTGTTTCATGGCGAATCTGCTGACAGGTGCAGGCATTTACGACGTTGTTTTCGGAACGCTGGCAACGCTCATAGGTGCTATTGGGACTTACCTTATAAGACGGCACAGTAAATACCTTTCGGCTTTGCCGCCGTTACTGTCGAATACGCTGATTATGCCGATAGTAATCGCACTTGCAAGCAGTAGCTATGATTTGTTGCCTTTTCTGTATTTTTCGGTCTTTTCCGGTGAAGTTGTATGCTGCGGTGTTCTGGGCATAATTCTCCTGATTGCACTTGAAAAACGTAAAATCTTTAAAAAAAATAACTGAAGCAAAATGCCCCTGTTCTTGCAACAAGGGCATTTAAACTTCAAATCAGTTATCAAGGAACAACTTTGTTTTTTTATAAACGTCGCCGCTACCGAGCGTCAATACAATATCTCCCTTGCAGGTAATTTCATCAAGCACGGTCTTAATCTGTTCAAAAGTGGGGACGTACCTTGCATTATTCGTTTCACGATTAATTGCGTCAACCATATCTGTTGCGTGAATCGTACCGTCATCCTGTTCTCTACCGGGGTAAATATCGGGAACCAGAACCAGATCCGCACCTGCGAAACAATCAACGTTTTCGATGAACAGGGTCTTTGCTCTTGAAAAACTGTTGCATTGAAATACGACATAGATTTTATTATGCGGAGTTCTCATTGCGCAGTCTATGGCTGCACTGATTTCGGCAGGATGGTGAGCATAGTCGTGGAATATCTTTACACCGGATTGCGTTTGACCGTACAGTTCGAACCTGCGCTGTACCGAATGGAATGCCGAAAGAGCATCTGAAATATCACAGAACTTCAATCCGTGAGAAAGCGCAACCGCCGTAGCACCGATAGCGTCAAGCATATTGTGTTTGCCTGGTACACTTAGATTAATTCTTCCGATAATTGTTCCATGGTAAATAACATCAAATTGTGCGCAGCCGGAATCGTTATAGACGATATTTCCGGGGTAATAATCGGGAGAAAAACTTTCGTCTAAACCGTATCTGATTTTCTTACCCTCATATTCATCCATAAGGTTTCGCACATGTTCATTATCACTGCATCCGATAAGCAGACCGTCCGCAGGCATTAAATTAATAAACTTACGAAAAGCATTGACTATGTTATCAAAAGTCTTGAAATAGTCAAGATGGTCGTTATCGATGTTGTTGATTAATATAGTAGTCGGGTGCAGCGTCAAAAAACTTTCAACGTACTCACATGCTTCGGTTATAAATAAATCATGTGACCCGAGCCTTATTCCACCACCGAGAAAATCGACCATACCGCCTACATGAACCGTTGCATCGCTGTCGGCATAGTCACTCATCAAAGCCAACATTGACGTTATAGTTGTTTTACCATGACAACCTGCGATACCGATAACCTTATCATAACCCTCACTTATCATTCCGAGTGCAACGGAACGTTCAATCTCGGGGATACCAAGCTCACGAGCCTTGACTCTTTCGGGGTTATCGGGCTTAATAGCGGCAGAATAAATGACGTAATCCGCATCTGCAAGGTTTTCTTTGCATTGTCCGATATGTACGGGAATACCTATTTCCGTGAGTTTATCTGTAAAAGGGGAAGTTGTCTTGTCCGAACCTTCGACAACGCACCCTCTATGACGGAGAATTTGTGCCAAACCGTTCATCGAACATCCGCCAATGCCTATGAAATAGACTTTATCGTTTTTTTGAAACTTCATATCTTACCTCTTTTTTATTTATACTTCATTATACTACATTCAAAAGAAAATGACAACAAATACAACGCTTATGTACAAAAATTTAGCCGCCGTTTATAGGGCGGCTAAGGTTTGAAATAATTATCTATTGCGTTTAGACGACATGCAATTGGGGTGAGGATAACTAAGGTCGTTTTTATCCTTTCTTGAGCTGAAAAAGCGACTGCTGCTCTTCTGCTCCGAACGGCGAGAAGTTCCATTTTGACTATTGTTATCAAGGTCATCGATAATTCTGTCATTACTCATGTTTTGTGTTGAATAATAACCATTGTCGGGCTGAATAGGGATGGAGCTGCGTCTGTCGAAAGTATCACCTTGTCCTGATTGCTGTCTATCATAGGGTGACTGCTGGTTAAACAGTTCCGAATAGTTCGGTGCGTATTCGGAATTCGAATTGACATAGTCCACTGTTCTGCCGGGATTATCGAATTCGGGTTTTTTGTCCTCCTCGGCTGATTTTGCTTCGGCTTCAGCAGCATTGTTGGCTTCAAGTCCTGTAGCTATAACGGTGATTCTAATTCCATCGTTATCGTTCTTGGCATCGTTTCTTAATGATTCATCAAATCCGTATGAAATAATTATATTAGCATCCGGAGAAACCGCTTGCCTAAGGAAATCACATGCTTCGCTGCCTTCTTTCATTTTAAAATCATCCGTAGTGACTATGTTGAGCAACATATTTTTTGCACCGTTGATTTTTGTTTCAAGAATCGGATTTTCAATAGCTTTTTGTGCGGCTTTTATTGCACGTCCTTCCCCGCTTGCTTCTGCTGTACCCATATATGCCATATGTCCTCCGGAAATAACGGCTTTAACGTCAGCGAAGTCGGCATTAATAAAGTTATTAGATAGAAGAATTTCGGATATGCCCTTTATTCCGTCACGCAGAACGTCATCTGCCCTGCTGAAAGCTTCTTTCATGGTCAAATCGTCATCCAAATCGACAAGCTTTTGATTCGGAATAACCAATAAAGAGTCTACCTCACCAAAAAGATTATTTATACCTTCTTCCGCAAGAGAAGCACGACGTGTGCCTTCAAAATTGAAAGGTCTTGTAACGATACCGATGGTTCGAATATCAAGTTCTTTTGCGAACCTTGCAACAACCGGAGCAGCTCCGGTTCCGGTTCCGCCGCCCATTCCGGCTGTTATGAAAAGGAGGTCTGCACCCTCAATTGCTTTCTTTATCGCTTCTTCACTTTTTTCCGCTGCTTCTTTCCCGACAGAGGGGTTAGCACCTGCACCGAGTCCTCTTGCATCTTTTGACCCGATTTGGATTTTTTGCTCTGCCTTTGACGCACTCAAAGCCTGAGCGTCGGTATTGATTGCCAAATATTCCACGGCATCGAATCCGTATTCAATCATTCTGTTTACGGCATTACCGCCGGCTCCGCCAACACCCGCAATTTTAATTACGGTGATGTTGTGGTTATTATTGGTTTCTTCAACAGGTTGTAAATCAAGTGGCATATGTTCATCCTCCTAAGGTTTTTTTACTAATATCTGTTTCAAACCCGAAATAAAATTATCGTCGGTTTGGGCTGCGCTTATGTTATCGAAAAGCATAAATTCCGCAAGCGCATATGCGGAAATTTTGCCGTAAACCAATCCATCATCAACGAATGCTTGACGAGGAATACCGCTGAATACCTTTCTTCCGAGACGGCTGCTGAAAAGCTCAATTCCGCCGTTGAAAGAAGCAACTGCTCCGCCGGTTATGAATATCGGAATGTCTCTGTGATTACCGATAAGTTCGTCTATCGAATATCTCACGTTATGTGCCAATTCGCTTATAACGGTATCGATCACGGTCGCTATTACCGAACTTCTGATTGACACATACCCTTCGTTGGGAACAAACACCCTGAAATAAGAATTTTCGTCATAATCATAAAAATCAAAATTGCATTTGATTTTCTCGGCTATCGACTGAGGTATACAAAGCCTGTCGGATAACTCATCCGTAATATCTTTGCCACCTATATCGATTGAAATTATTTCCTGAACCGCATTGTTCCGTATGAAGCTTACGTCGGTAACACGTCCTCCGCAGTCAAGCAGTATCGCACCGTTGCGTTTTACTTCGTCTGTGATGAGATAATGCGAATCGGCAAGCGATGTCGCAACAAATAAATTAACCGTAATCTTCAGCTGTGACAGACAATCCTCGATTAGCTTTATAAAATAATTCTCGACAAATATGTGTGAAACTCTCGCTTCGAGTGTCTGAACCGTCATGCCTACAGGATTGTCCACCCTTTGATTTCCGTTTATAACGTAATCAAAAGGTGTGCTGTGTATAAGTGTACACCTTGAGGGTGGGTTCATAGGTTGCGCCAACCTGATTATCTTATCGATATCCTCATCACAAACCTTTGAACCGCCAAACTGTGATTCAAGTTTAGCAGAAGCTATCTGCGTAACTGCAAACGGGGCAGGAACACCGACGGTCACGTTCGTTATCTTTTGTTTAATTACGGATTCACATGCTCCGATTACATCGGATAAAGCCTGAGATAGCCCACCCATGTTAGGCATACTGTTTAAGCGGAATCCGGAATAAGAACTTGAATTGAAACTCCTAAACGTTGTTGTACCGCGTGAACCCGGGCTTACTACGCAGCAGCTTACTTTGCTACTGCCTATATCTATAATCGTCTTAATCTTCATCGACTGTGATTCTCCGAAACTTAGTACTCTTACTGACCCTTTAATTGGCTATCGATTTTACACTACTTGTCCTCAAAAGTATTATACCCCATTGCGTTTTCTTTTGCAATAATAAATAAAAGTATAGTATTGAAAAATCACATTTATACTAATTGGACTGAGCAAAAATCAGTTGTTAATGTTGTCGGACGAGTCGTCGTTTGTCAAATCGTCCTCGTCCGAATCGGAATCGATAATATCGGATTCGTTCGGGGTAAAGTCAACGATAGTTGAATCCGAGAAAACGTTGATAATTCCGCCACCGGGGTATTCAACGCTGAAGTAATCATATGCCTTTGCTGCTGTCGCTAAATTCGAATGAGCTTCTATGCAGTCACCGAGGACTATGATAAACTCGTCTCCGATTTCAAGTTTAATGCATGAAGCGTTTGTTAAATCAATTGCGGTAATTACCTTTGCAAGAGAAGTTGAATTAATTCCTTCCAGCAGAGATATAACCGATGCTTCCGCTGCATTGATTTCTCCCTCGTTTATGTAAGTGCCGACTGCATAACTATGGTCGGAAAGTCCTCTGATAATAATCAGTCCGTCAGTGTCCATACTGCCGGAATCGGTCACATAACCGTCTGCACTGATAAGAGTGTGCATTCCGTTTGACATCTCCAATGCAGCGCGAATATCCCTATCAACAATTGAAATTTCAAGTTTGTTCGGGAATTTCTTTTTTATTTCGAGAATCTTTATATCGTTTATGTCGGAAAGCTTTGAAGATACCTTCGCATCCGTGTATCTTAAGATGAATGCTCCGTTTTGTATTCCGCTCATGCTTAAAAGTTGTTCACTGCTGTATTTTAAACTTCCGGTTATCGATATTTCATCAACCAGAAATTGATTGTAACCGAATATTACACCGAATATTATAAGTGCAATCAGTGCAATCTTTCCGACTAATTTCAATACTCCGACAGTATTGATATATACACGCTTTCGTTCAACGCTAAAGCCGCTTGCATTTATGCTGATCGATGAAATATCGTCCTTTGAAGAACGCCTGCGAAAATATGAAGACTTTTCTTCATTGGGCGAAACCTCCGGCTTGGAATACATTCGTCTGCCCGTATTGGCACTTCGTTGATTATCGTAATTTGACTTAGCTCTTGAAGCTCCGCCTTTATAAGCGGAATTATCGGTTTCATACGGACTCGGATTATCCCGATTACTTGCATTAAATTTCGAAAGAGGTGGTAATATCAGGTCATCCTGCTCGATATCTTTGTTGATCGGATATTTCTTTTCGTTCTCCATATTGACCTCTTTCAACCTTTAACCTTGTTTTGTTCCGTGTACCTGGAAATATTCAGTAGTATTCCAATGCTTACAAGGTAGGAAACAAGTGACGTTCCTCCTGCACTTATAAACGGTAAAGTTTGACCTGTCGCCGGAAGCATATTTGAAACTACCGCAGCGTTTATGAATACCTGAATACCTATTGCGGAAGTTATTCCTATCGCAACCAAAGTTCCGAATCTTTCCCTGCAATTTTTTGCAATCTTTATTCCTCTCCAAATCACAAAGAAGTATGTTGCAAGTAAAAGGAATACGGCAACGTATCCGAGTTCTTCCGAAATAATCGGTAAAATATAGTCGCTCTCTCGGTAGGGGAGGAACAGCAGTTTCTGCCTGCTTGCGTCAAAGCCCTGACCGAAAAGTCCTCCGTTCGCAAAAGCGTAAAGCGATTGAATTATTTGGAATGACTCGTTTCCCGACATCTGCTGAAGCTCATCCCAGCTTTTGAATACCATCATGAATCTATCGGATTGATAGTTGCCTGCAATAAGTAGATATGCTACGACAAGTCCGAGTCCTGCCAAAGCTATGCCTATTAGCCACCTGAGATCACATCCGCTCATATACGCCATGATAAAGAAGTTGATTAACAAAATAAGCAGCATCGAAAGGTTTGGCTGTATAAATATCAATAACGCAGGTATTCCCACAATTATAAGCAGCGGGAAAAGTCCTTTGCCGAATCTATGCATCTGCTTCGCATGTACCGTTGCATATGAACTTATACACAGCGTTAATATGAGCTTTGACAGCTCGGAAGGCTGTATTGTTATGAATCCAAGGCTTAACCACCTTTTTGCTCCCTGTAAGGTTATGCCGAACAGCTTTACCGCTATCAGTAACCCGATAAGTAATATGTATAAACAAACGGTAATCCATTTCTTTGAGAAAACGGTGTACGGAATATGAGACACTATTATCATCAGTATAAGCCCGAAGATAAGATAAACACTTTGTGTTTTCACATAGTGAAGCCCGTCTCCTTGCGTCAATTCGGCATAATAATAGCTTGCGGAAAAGAGCATGACTATTCCAAAGGCACAAAGCAGTACAACGGCAATCAGCAAAGGAAAGTCAAGTCCGTGCTTCGCAACTTGCGGAAGTTGAACGGTCGCTGAATTGACCGTATTGTTTCTTCTCATTCTTTGATTAGGATTAAAATCTGCCCCTGTCATAGCGTCTCCTCTCGTCGGGTCATTTATTTAAGCGAATTTACTATCTGCTTGAATATTCTGCCTCTTTCTTCAAAATCGGTGAACATTCCCCAGCTTGCACATGCAGGAGAAAGAAGTATAGCATCGCCGGATTCTGCTATATCAACCGCTTTGTAAATCATATCATCCAATCCACCGGTGCAGGCATGAATGTTTTCATATCCCTCGTCACTTGCTGCCTTTATAATTGCTTCGGTGTTAGAACCGTTTACAATACATGCTTTTACCTTCCCGTTAAAGCATCTGAAAACAGGTCTGTAGTCACTTTGTTTGTCGTAGTTTCCGACTCCCAGCAGCAAAATTGTCGGATGTGACATCGCTTCTACTGCTTTTATCGTCGATTCGGGATTAGTACCTTTTGAATCGTTGTAAAAATCAATTCCTTTATAATTTCTTGTAAATTCAATTCTATGCTCAACACCCTTAAAACTGCGAAGAACTCGGCTGACCGTTTCGGCAGAAACACCCATTGACATCGAAAGACAAACGGCGCAGAGTGCATTTTCAAGATTGTGCTGCCCTATAAGTCCTATTTCGTTTGCCGGAAGAAGTTCGGTTTCCTTTCCGTCCATCCTAAAGACGATCATGCCGTTACGGACAAATGCACCCTCACTTACCTCGTTGCGTAATGAAAAGTAAAGTTTATGTGCTTTCGTCTTTGCTTCTCGAACAATCGGGTCATCGAAATTTAAAACCGCAAAATCGGACTCGGTTTGATTTTCAAACATTCGCATCTTGGCGGCTATATAAGCTTCCATACTTCCGAATCTGTTGATATGGTCTTCGGTAATATTAATAAGCCCTGCTGCATTGGCACGGAATTGCTTTATGCTTTCAAGTTGCAGTGCCGCCGTTTCGGCAACAACAGTATCTCCGGCTTCGGTCTCAAGTGCATGTGAGGTTATGGGTATTCCTATGTTTCCCAGTACAAAGGCTTTGCCGCTGCCACGTTCATCGTGATAGGCTTTAAATATTTCACCTGTAAGTGCCGTTGTGGTCGTTTTGCCGTTTGTGCCGCCTATACAAACAAAACGTGTACCTCTGTTGCTGTAACGATAACCTAACTCTATTTCTCCGATTACTTCTGTTCCATTTTCAATTGCGGTACGAACAAAAGGACGGAAAATAGGAATTACAGGTGATAATACCATAAGCTCAATTCCGTCGAGTAACTCCTCGGGAGGAACCCCCAACATCTTCGTGCATTCGATACCCTTCAATGCTTCGTCAAGACCCTCTATCTCTGTTTTCAGATCGTTGATTATTACTTCATAACCCATCTTATAAAGGAGTATGGCAGAAGCGATACCGCTTTTTGCCATGCCCACAACCAATGCTTTCTTTTTGTTCATATGCTTATTATTCTCCTTTAAGTCTATGAATCTGTTCATTGCACTATGTAATTATATAAAAAGCGATAGTGCAACAAGGCAAGTGATGGCAGTTGCTATCATGTATCCTGTAACAATGCGTGTTTCCGAATTTCCGAGTAACTCGAAATGATGATGCAGCGGTGCCATCTTAAAAATACGTTTGCCGTGACGAAGTTTGAATGAACCGACTTGCAGCACTACACTGACTGCGGATGAAACGATACATATTCCCATTAATAAAAACAGGAAGGGAGAACGGGAATAAATAACCATTGCGCTCATCGCACCGCCAAGTGCCATTGAACCTGTGTCCCCCATAAATACCTTTGCAGGGAAGCTGTTCGAACTTAAAAAACCTGTGCAACCTCCGGCAACCGCAAAGGCAAATACCGCCATACACAGCATGCCGTCACTATGAGCAACGAATAGGGGATTACCTGCATAAGAAGTATTGAATACTCCTGCGAAATACAGGAACAGTACGCCCATTGCAACGGAATAAACTATCGTTACTCCGCTTAATAAACCATCTAAACCGTCTGTCAGATTTGCGCTGTTTACTATAGCTATGACAACAAACATGATAAACGGAATATAACCGATTCCAAGGTCTATTTCACCGAATATCGGGTCGTACAGAACC
>CAYPXV010000028.1:0-16470 GCA_964414925.1 uncultured Clostridium sp.
CAAAAATCAAGGATTTTTGCCACCTCCCCTTTATGAAAAAGGGGAGGCTATACACATTGTAAAAGCCTCCTACATAAAAATATTATCTTGTAATTTTTATTATACTGTCATGGTCAACGAAAGTACGGATAGAGGAGTGCATATTGGAGATATGAGCGCACCGAACACCTCTTTCACCTTCACCGTCAAGAGACCAGTCAATGGTTTTACCGTCAAGAGCTTCAACTACTATATCGGTCGCACTGAAAATCCGAATGAGTTCACAGCTTTTAAGCTCTCTTGTAGTGATAGCATTAACAATTTTACCGAGTTCGACACCGTTTTTGGGGTATTTAATGAGAAGAATCTCAAATCTACCGTCATTCATATCGACCCAGCCGGGGTTAAGACGAATCAAGCCACCGATAATTTTGGAATTACTTACGGAGCAAAACACGAAGTTATCCTCAATTGTCTCTTTATTATCAAGGGTTATTCTTGCTTTAATAGGCTTAATGTCCTTTATCGAAGTCAAACCCTTAACAAAATAAGCAAGCGAACCCCAGATATTCTTTTGCAATTGGCTTGTTGAATACGATGCATCCGTGAACGCTCCGAATGCGCACACATAAGCGTAGTACCTATCGTTGAATAAGCCCGTATCTATCGGAATTATTTCGCCGTCAATAATGTTATTGAGGATGCTGTCAAGGTCGGACGGAATTTCGAGGGCAGAGGCAAAGTCATTCGTACTTCCTGCGGGGATGTACCCGAATATGGGTCTATCCTCCTTTTCAAGTTTCATCATGCCCCTTATTACTTCATTGGCAGTACCGTCACCGCCGGAGCAGACGACAACATCGTTCTCGGAACCATGCTCCGCCGTTAATCTTGTGGCATCACCCCGACAGGTCGTAGTTGCGACAGTACAGATGTAGCCGTTTTCGCAAAGCTTTTGAACAACCTCCGGCAGCAGTTTAAGCGAACGCCTGTCACCTGCATTTGGATTAAAAATAAGCAATGCCTTTTTCATGTTTTTTTCCATTTCATCTCCGTATAAATCAAAGAACGTATCAATTTCCGTACAGATATTCGTCAATAAGCTCTTTGTTTTTTTCTATGTCAATATGGATAACCGCCTTTTTACCCTCCCATGCGTATTGCCACGTATTTTCAAACGGGACAGAGCGATTATACAATTTTGCATCACCGTCTAAGACCACATTCAGCGCAAGCGAAACGAGTTGAACGGGAGTCAAATTGGTTTCCACATCATCCATCAGACTGTAAATCATGGTAGCAAGCGTAGTTGCGTTTTTCTGCTGCTTTGCGCAATTCAAAAATGCCATCATAACGTTACGCTGACGCTGCGCTCTTGACCAGTCTCCGTTTCCAATCTTCCTGTTCCTGGCATGAATCAAAGTCTGCTCACCGTTTAAATGATGCCAACCCGCTTCCACAGGTAGTTTATCATCACAGCGGTCATTGATATACTCGATTTCCTTTTCGGAAAGTTCTATATCTATTCCTCCGAGTTTATCGGTGATGTTTTCAAGAGATTCGAAATTGACTTTCATGTAATACTGAACATCAAGGTCAAAATTATAATTCAGGGTATTTATAAGCATACCTATGCCGCCGAAGAAATAAGCGGTGTTGACTCTGTTCCAGGTATCCTTACCCGGGATATAGACCCAACTGTCTCGCAAAAACGAAACAAGCTTTGCTTCCCTTGTTCTTTTATTAAACGATACAAGCATGATGCTGTCCGTTCTTCCTCTGGCCTCACCCCTTGAGTCCGAGCCGAGCATGAGGATATTGATAACATCCTCATCCTTCTTATTGACCTCAAAAATGGGTTCATTGCCCATTTCCGAATCATCGATGTCTATTTCATAGTCTTCGGATAAATCCGGCTCATCGCCATCCTTGACGGGTACAAGCGTTACCGACGGTGTTGACGGTTCTATATCCGTACTCGGTGCTGGTACAATAGAAACGGAGCTGTTACTCATATGCCTCAGCTTAAAATAGATTATGCAGCCTATCAACAGCAGTATGAACACTATCGCCGCCGCAATTATAAGCGCAATCCTCGTGCCTTTCTTTCTTTCCTTCTTTTCGCTCATAACAACTCCTTTCGGTTATTCACCGTAACCGTTAGGATTTTGGCTTTGCCAGCGCCATGTATCGCGGCACATGTCATCAAGATTCTTTTCCGCTTTCCATCCCAAAAGCTTAAATGCCTTCTTGCTGTCGGCATAAAGTGTTTCAACGTCTCCGGGTCTTCTTTCGGTAATGACGTAGGGAATCTTAATTCCGTTCACCCTTTCGAATGCTTTAACTATATCAAGCACACTGTAGCCCGTTCCCGTACCGAGATTTACTTCGGTGCAGCCCTTATGCTCCGCCGCATAGTTGAGTGCGGCAATATGTCCCTTAGCTAAATCAACAACATGAATGTAGTCCCTGACACCCGTGCCGTCGTGGGTATTATAGTCGTTTCCGAAAACGGAAAGTTTTTCTCTTTTGCCTATAGCGACCTGGGAGATATAAGGCATGAGATTATTGGGGATACCCGACGGTGCTTCACCTATTCTTCCGCTTTCGTGTGCGCCGATTGGATTAAAATAACGCAGCAACATACACGACAATTCCGTATCCGAAACGCAGGCATCGCGCATTATCTGTTCGCTCATGTACTTCGTCCAGCCGTAGGGATTTGTACACCAAGTCTTTGCGGTTTCATCAACGGGAACTTTCTCGGGAAAACCGTAAACGGTTGCGGACGAACTGAATACTATTATATTGACTCCGAACTGCTTCATTACTTCCAAGAGCGTAAGCGTGGAATCAAGATTATTGCGGTAATAGGAAAGGGGTTTTGCGACCGATTCTCCTACCGCCTTATAGCCTGCGAAATGAATACAGGAATCGACCTTTTCCTTTTGAAAGATCTTTATCAATTCTTTACGGCACGTAACGTCCGTATTATAGAAAGAGACTTTTTTGTTTCCCAGTTCCTCTATTCTCGAAATAACTTCTTCGCAGCTGTTATACAGGTTATCGACTATGACAACATCATGCCCGGCATTCAACAGTTCCACTGCGGTATGCGAACCGATAAATCCTGCGCCTCCCGTTAATAATACCTTCATTCTTTCCTCCTATAATAGGGCTTGATTGTTAATAATACATCAAGCCCTTATCAATTCCTATTAAAAAATTTTAAAATAATTCAATTTGAATAAATTATTTGTAGACTTCTTCTTTCAGCACACCGATGTACGGAAGGTTTCTGTACATTCCCGCATAGTCAAGACCGAATCCGACGACGAACTCATTGGGTACAACGAATCCGTAGTAATCGGGAAGAACGGGGCATACCCTGGTGCTGGGTTTATCGAGAAGCGATACTATTTTTATCGATGCGGGCTTTCTCTCTCTGAGCGTTGTCGTAAGATTATTCAAGGTTCTTCCCGAATCCACGATATCCTCAACGATAACTACATGCCTGTCGGTTATTTTCATATCCAAGTCCTTTATCATTCTGATATAACCGTTTGACTTCATTCCTCTGCCGTAAGATGCCACTTCCATGAAATCATATTCGCAGTAATCGTTAAACTGTCTTGTAAGCTCACTGAAGAAATTGGTTGAACCTTTGAGAATACATACGAATATGGGATTTTTTCCCTTGTAGTCCTTATTCAGTTTCTCGGCAAGCTCTTTTATCTTCGCCTTTATTTCTTCTTCTCCGAACATGATATGATCAATATCCTCGTGGAGACCCAACTTTTTTGCTAACATAGATCTATTGTCCTTTCCGATTAATCATTTATCTCTTTTATTCAAAATAGCGAAAACAAACGATTCCTTTCGTTTTATCGGTCACTTTCGCCGTTTGTGCAATCCTTATTCCGGGTACGAATATTATCTCCCCGTCACTTTCCGCTATGGGCACTTCATCCCTTTTCTTCAGCGGCATTTTCACATCCGTCATGATATCCCCAAGATTCTTTCCGCCGGGCGAACCCATGGGTCTGAATGTATCGCCGCAAGCTCTGTTTCTTATAACAATTTCCTCTCCCAGCGACGCTATATCCGCATAACCGACGTTCTTGTCAATACGTACTTTTTCTTTAAACAGCTTCTTTAATTTTTCGACTTCATTTTTTTCGAGAATTTCAATTTCAAGCCTGCCGAAATTCGTATCGATTGATTTTACATTCTTTATGTCCTTAACGCTTATTTTTTCAAACAAGGTAAATTTTTTATTTAAATCATTTGAAAAATAAACCTCGCTCCTGTCCGCTTCGGCTTTTATTTTGCCGACGAACTCAATTTTACCGCTTGATTTTTCGAATAATGAATCCAATCTTTCCACATCCGAATACGTGTAATCGATTTTCATTCCGAGCTTTGACAGAATCTTGATGATTATCCTCTTTCTTATGACAGGCGGAAGATTATTCATTGCGGTTTTATCCACATAAATAACGTCCTTTTCCTCTCTTGATACGGATAAGAACTTTTCCTCCGCAAGATTTGCCAGATATTCATCCTCCGCCTTTATAATTTCCGCATTTCTTATAAACGTTTTGGCATATGAGGGGTTAAGCTGTTTTATCAGCGGTATTATCTCAAGCCGCAGCTTATTTCTGGTAGTATCGGCAATATCATTGGTTTCGTCGTGAACATATGCCACACCATATTCTTCGTTCAGCTTTTCTATTTGACTTTTACTTAAATCGAGTAGAGGACGAATGAGGGTGAACTCAATGCCGTTTACGCTCATTACTCTTTTCTTTTTTATTCCGCCGAGTCCTCCGCTTCCGCTTCCTCTTATGAAATTCATCAAAATAGATTCCGCATTGTCATCCATATGGTGAGCCGTGGCAATTAAAATCGGAGTGTCGTATAAATCTTCGAACTTTTTTGCCGTCTGTGCAAGAAAGTCATATCTCATCTTCCTTGCCGCCGTTTCCGTCGATATTCCCTCTTTTTCGGCATATTCGGGTACATTCCCTCTGCCCGATTCAAGCTTAATATCGTTCTCAATGCAAAAACCCTTTACAAATTCTTCGTCCCTTGCGGCGTTTTCCCTTATGCAATGATTAAAATGTGCGGCAACCAAATTAAAATTCTTCTCTCCGCTCGATTTTAATTTCTTCAGCAGGTATAAAAGCAACATCGAATCACCGCCTCCGCTTACGGCGGCAATGACGGTGGAATTTTCGATTATAAGCGAACTATTCAATATGTGTAGCAGCTCTTTCACAGGACCCCCTCCCTATATTTCCACGATTCTATTATAGAATAATCCCGAAAAAAAAGCAACACTATTCTTATTTTTCTCTCAAATTTCCGTAATCATGTTTTCTTCTCGGCTCATTTACCGTTTTTTCGTATCCGTTACGCAATTTCTTATTGATTTAATGGCTTGAATGTTTTATAATTACAGTTGGGTAGTAATATCCGCTCTGTTTTGCATACGCATTTTTTCCCGATGTGGAAAGTGTGAATTTGTGTTGATTAATTGTGGATAACGTATTTTTTTATCCTTGTTTTCCACAGTTTTCCACAAGGATAACCTGTTGATAAAATTTGTCACCGTTGACTAAATTTTACTATTCGGAATACTGTTGATAAATTCATACTTTATCCTCAACTTTTCCACTGTCGATGTGGATAAAAAATGCTTGTATTTTAAGAGTAAAACGGGGTTTTCCACGCTATTCACTCTACTACTGCTACTACTGCTGTACTAATAATAAAAGAGAATGGAGAAACTGTATGAAGTTTACCGTTAACACCAAAGAAATGAACGAGGCAATCTCTGTTGTAACAAGAGCAATGCCAATCCACAGTACCCTTCCGATACTTGACGGCGTATACATCTATGCCGGTGCATCGTTTCTGTTTCTTAAATGCTCCGACCTGTCACTTCAGATAGAGACCGAGATTCCCGCTATTGTCGAACAGGAGGGTTGTGCCGTACTACCCGGAAGGCTCTGTGTAGACCTTATGAGAAAATTCAAGGGTGAATCCATCGAGTTTGAAACGAACGGTAATTCTCTCATCCTTCGCTCAGGCAGGGTTAAATCTTCCCTTCAGGTCATTGCCGCAGACGAATACCCCGAAATGGTGAGGGTAAGGGATGAATTTTCTGCTGAAATCAGCCAGCTTACCTTAAAGAGCATGATTCATCAGACCAAGTTCGCCGTATCTTTGGATGAATCAAAGCCAATTCTCGGCGGAATTTATCTTAAATTTACCGAAGATAAAAACCTTACCATGGTTGCTCTTGACGGTTTCCGTCTTGCTATGAGAAACGAAAAAATCTCCAACTGCACAGGCGAGAAGTCCGTTATCATTCCTTACAGAACCTTAAACGAAATCTTCAGTATTCTCGATTCCGAAGACAAAACCATCAAGCTTGTATTTTCATCCACTCATATCAAGCTTGAGATAGGTTCTACCAAGCTCATATCCCGTTTGCTTGACGGAGAATATGTAAACTACCAATCAATCCTTCCAAAGCTTTTTACGACGAAGGTAAGCATTAATGTTAAAGAGCTTGCGGACAGTGCCGAAAGGGCTTTGCTCATGGCAAAGGAAGGAAAATCGAATATGATTAAATTCAACTTTGAAGGCAATGCGGTAAATATCACCGCAAACAGCGAAAAGGGCAGCATAAATGACGAAGTTGAAATCAATCTTGTCGGTAAGGGAATAGAAATTGCATTCAATGCCAAGTACATTCTTGACGTTACAAAAGAAATAGATGACGAAACGGTATATCTCAACATGAATACATCCGTCACTCCCTGCGTTATCACTCCCATAGAGGGAGATAAGTATTATTACATGGTACTTCCGGTAAGACTGTTTAACGCTAAATAATTACAGAAAGGAAACAAATTATGGAACTTACAACAGCTATTGATAAATTTAAGAAATGTAATGAGGTAATGAAAGCCTACAATCATACCTTAGGCGTACTTTACTATGACCATGACACCGTTGCACCGAAAAATTCGGCGGAAGGTTTTGCTAACACCATGGGTGTTATGAGCGAAATTATTTATAAGCTTACGGTTGATGAAGAACATCTCGAAGTAATAGAGTTCTTGAATCAGCACAAATCGGAGCTTGACGAGATAACAAGACGCGAAGTCGAGGAAGCTCACAAGGAAATTGAATTTACAAAAAATATTCCCATGAACGAGTATACGGAGTACAGAACTACTCTTGCGCTTGCACAGGGCGTATGGGAAGAAGCAAAGAATACGAACAATTACGATTTATTTGAACCGTACCTTGCAAAAATCGTCGATTTTAACAAGAAATTCGCCGCATATCAAAAGAGCGACAAGAGCTGTTATAACTACTGGCTCAATGAATTTGAGAGCGGTATTACCACGGAGCAGTTGGACGGATTTTTCAGTAAACTCCGCAATACAATCGTTCCTCTTGTTGAAGAAATTCAAAAGAGGGGAAAAAAGATCGATTCATCATTCCTGGAGCTTGATTATCCGATTTCCGTGCAAAGGGAGTTTTCGGACTATCTGATGAAGGTTATGAGCATCAATCCCAATGACTGCATCATAGGCGAAGTCGAACATCCGTTTACCACCAATTTCAATAAGCATGATGTAAGAATTACAACTCATTATTATGAGAATGCGGTAGCAAGCAGCATGTATTCGGTAATTCATGAGGGCGGACATGCACTGTATGAGTTGAACACCGGAGATGATCTTATAAGTTCACCTCTTGCGGGCGGAGCATCGATGGGTATACATGAATCCCAGTCGAGATTCTTTGAAAATCTGATAGGCAGAAGTGAAAACTTCATAAAGATTATTTTCCCGAAAATGCAGCAACTTTTCCCGCAGCAGTTGAAGGATGTAAGCGCACATGATTTTTACCTTGCGGTAAACAAGGTTGAGCCTTCACTTATAAGGACGGAGGCTGACGAGCTTACATATTGCCTGCACATTATGGTAAGGTATGAAATAGAGAAACAGCTTATGGACGGCAGTCTTTCAACCAAGGATGTACCCGAGATGTGGAACAAACTCTACAAGGAATACCTGGGTGTGGATGTACCGAGCGATTCTCAGGGTGCATTACAGGATTCTCACTGGAGCGGTGGAACGATGGGATATTTCCCCAGTTACGCTTTAGGTTCGGCATACGGCGCACAGATTCTTTACCATATGAAAAAGGAATTGAATGTTGATGCACTTGTAGCCGAAGGAAAGATTGAAACTATAGTCGCATGGTTGACGGAGAAAATTTATAAGTACGGCATGGTAAAAAAACCCGACGAGCTTATAATGAATGCCTGCGGAGAGGAATTCAATCCCGACTACTATATTGACTATTTGACGGAGAAATTCAAGAAAATCTACGAGTTATAATGAAATTATTCATAGCAATAGAATTATCGAAAGCAATGAGAAAAGAAATTTTCTCATTGCTTAAAGAATTAAAAATAAGAAGTACCGGCGGCAGATTCGTAACTGAGGACAATCTTCATATTACTTTACATTATATCGGAGAGAGCAATGACCTTTCCGGGGCAGTGGATGCTATGCAAAAAGCCGCACAGGGAATAAGACCTTTTATACTAAGGGCGGACGGGTATGATTTTTTCGATAAGAAAGGATATAAGACTTCATTTTTAAAGGTCGGAGGTCAGTTATCCGAGCTTGAGATTTTGCACGAAACACTTGAATCAGCCTTGAGCGATAACGGATTTTCAAGGGAGTACAAGAAATTCGTACCCCATATCACACTCGGAAGAAACGTTGAACATGATGAAATAACATCGTTTGAATTAAACAACACTGCAATAAAATCCGAAATATGCGTTCAGCATATTACCTTATTCGAAAGCTGTAAGGAAAACGGAAAGATTATTTATAATCCTTTGCATAGGGAAAAATTCTGAAAGGCTAATTGAAAATTACAATGCAGGAGAAGATTTATTTTATTGTAAACAGGACTGCCGGAAGCGGAGCATGTGATGAGAAATTCAATAAGGCGGAGCAAATTTTGAATGAAAAGGGAATTGTTTATGAGGTTCTCGATTCAAAATACGCAGGGCACGCAATTAATCTTACCCACGAAGCGGTAGAAAAAGGTGCTGAAATCGTAGTTGCGGTGGGCGGAGACGGAACGGTGAACGAGGTTTCATCGGAGTTATGCGGCAATAAAAATATCAAGTTTGGAGTTCTTCCTTTCGGAACGGGCAATGATTTTGCCGCTGCCATCGGAATAGAATCGGATGCCGAAAAGGCAGTTAATGTACTGCTTAACGGAACTTCTCATGCACTTGATGTTGGTATTGCTCAGGAGCTTTACGGCGAAAGAAAACAGAGAAAATTTATCAATATCGCAGGTCAGGGATTTGATGTTGAAGTGCTTAAAAATACCGAAAAGTATAAAAAAGGCAGAAGCGGTATGATGCCCTATTTTTTGGGTATAATAGATTCCGTTTTTAAAAAGAAAATCATTAAGATTAAACTTGTTTGCAATGAAATGAAAAAGGACATGAACAGTCTGCTTACCGTCGTCAGTAACGGCACTAAATTCGGAGGCGGAATTAAAATTTCTCCCAATGCCAAAACGGATGACGGTCTGTTCGATGTCTGCTGTATTGAAAATGTAAGCCTTATTAAGTTTATTTGTTTATTACCTTATGTAATTAAAGGTAAACATTTGAATTTTAAACCGGTTCATCATTATAAAGCTTCCACCGTCAGAATCGAATCAAGTGAGCATTACGAGATAGAAATAGACGGTGAAATTTCTCTGAAAACTCCCGTTGAGTATAAAATTTTGCCCGGAGCATTGAATGTTATAAGAATGGAGCGAAATTAGTTATGGATCGAAGGAGAAAGGAAAGCATTGTTTCGGACAGGGGCGTAAAGTCTCTGATTTTAAGTCTTATTGTAGTTGCCGCATTTATATTTATTGCAATAACAATTGTAAATAACATGAATAAAGCAGGTTCGTACGAAACCTTTGCCGATGTACAAAATGAAGAATTTATGTATAACGGAAAAGGTATAATGGAATACAGTGACGGCTATCTTAATTTTTACGATTTGGACAGCAGAAAAAAAGATACAAAGACCTATATCGGTTTGGTATCGGAAGGGCTGAATACAGCTTGTGCAAGTGAGACAGAGGTTATTTATACCAACGGAAGCATTTATTTTCCGGACGTAAAAATTACAATTTATATAGAGGACGGCTTAATACAAAGCTGCAAATGCGGAGCGGATTATGTTGCCGCAATGATAGAAGGCGATGCGGGAACGAGGATAGAAATTTACAATTCCGTAGGCAATAAGATTAATGAGATTCCGTTTTACGAAAATCTTCTTGTTAATTTCGGGTTTGAAAATGAATCGAGTCCCGTATTCTATACCGAAGAACTGTCAACCATTGCCGAAGATTCCGTCGTAACAATCACAATTTACGACCTTGATAAGGGAAGTAAAAACGGATTGATAACGGTTTACGGTATGCTTGTTGATGAAGTCATATTTACCGATGACAGCATCTTTGTCGTCGGAACAAAGAATATAATAAGGTATGACAGAAAAACAAATAAAGAAGTCTACAGAGTTTTGATTCACGGATATGAGTTTAAAAGTGTATCCGAAACAAAAAAGGGAAAGCAGGCTTTTATATTGACCGAGATAAACAGCCAAAATTCAAATTACATCAAGCTTTTGACATTAAATGAGGGAGAAAATGCCAATGCAACGGCGTATGTAATTCCCTTATCGGACGATGTGATTTACTATACTTCCATGCACGGCAATGTAGTGACTGTCGAAAAAAACAGGGTTAATATTCTCAATACTTCAGGTCAAATTGAAAAGACGACGGAGTTTGAATCCGAAATATCTTTTGTAAAAAGAATAAATGAGGATAGCCTTATTATAAAGTCGGGAGATACCCTGAATGTCTTTGATGTAAAGTAAAAATAAAGTAAAAGAAGGAAAGAAAAATGCTTATTACGTTTGTTATTTTATTAATCATAGCTTTATTCATACTGTCGGGTGTGTATAAAGGATTCATATGGAACGGACTTGTACTTGGCGTAAGTTTATTGTCGCTGATATTAGCATTCATATTCGTAACGCCCGTATCGAAATTGTTCAGGGAAAATGAATCATTTTATAATTCTATGTTAAGCTATACCGAGGGTTCGGAACATGTTTACGACGTAGAACTCAGAAAGGTTGATATTACCGAGATTTCGGAAGAAAAATTGGACGAGATAATGGAAAAATCCAACCTTGCATATCCTATGGATAAGAGGGTTAGAGCTAATATTGAAAAAAGAGCATTTGAAAGTGAAGGTATTACTTCGATAGGTGATTATTTCAATGAAACATTGGTAAGAACCGCAATCAATATCTTCTGTTTTTTCGGAATTTATCTGGTTTTCAGACTTATAGGTACGTTTGTCGTATGCTGGATTGATTATGTAAACAGATTTAAAAAACTAAAAAAATACGATTTTCTTGCGGGAATAGTTGTTGCAATTTTAAGAGGTTATATCGGAATAACTGTAATTTTTATCGCAGTTCCCATAGTGCTTACGGTGCTTGATTTCGATATCATCAGAGAATTATTCGAAAATAATTTCCTGGTAAATATCTTTTACAATAGCAATTTCATCTTGCCGCTGATTAGGGGAATATGATTGAATTAACCGAAAATGAAAGATTGGATGACCTCAATTATAAGGGGATGAAGCTGATTCAATCGACGAAAAGCTTTTGTTTCGGCACGGATTCGGTTCTTCTCTCGGGTTTCACAAGGGTAAATTCGGGGGATAAGCTTGTTGATTTGGGCGCAGGCAGCGGAGTATTGAGCATTCTTATTCACGCAAGGACGCAGTGTAGCGTTACTGCGATTGAAATAGATGCCGAGCAATGTTCACGTTTGGAAAGAAGTGTGGAACTAAATCATATTTCGGATAAGGTAAAAGTGATCAATGCCGACTATATGAAATTGGATTTTAATTCAAATAACGGTATTTTTTCCGCAGCAGTATGTAACCCTCCGTATTTCAGAGCCGATTGCGGAGAAAGGTCGAAAACAGCAGGAGCTACACACGAAACCATAGCGGATATTGATTCAATAGCACAAGCGGCGTCAAAACTTTTAAAGTTTGGCGGTAAGTTTTTCATCTGTTTTCCTGCGCAGCGATTAGCAGAAGCAATAGTCGCAATGTCAAATGCGTCGCTTGAGGTTAAGCGTATCAGACCCGTTTGTTCGAGAAAAGATAAACCGCCGTATCTTTGTTTGATTGAAGCAAAGAAAGGTGCAAAGCCCGGAATGATTTTTGAAAACAGCCTTGTAATTTACGACGAAGAAGGTAATTATACCGAAGAAACAGCTGAAATCTATCATATGGACGGTAATAATAATGAGGGATAGAAATGTAACGATTGATTTGGAAACGATGGAAAAGGAAATAAGGAATTTTATTCCGAATCTGACTGAATTTCAATTGAATCAATTTCTTGTTTACTATCAAAATTTAATAGAATGGAATGCGAAGATAAATCTTACCTCCATCACCGACCCGAGAGGGATTGCATCCAAGCATTTTGCGGACAGCATAACGGCAAGCGATTTAATAAATGAAAATGCGGAAGTGATTGATGTGGGAACAGGTGCGGGATTTCCGTCAATTCCTCTTAAAATTATAAGACCCGATATAAAAATTACTCTGCTTGATTCGCTAAATAAAAGGATTATTTTCTTAAATGATTTAATTTTAAAATTAGGAATAGAAGCAAAAACATTTCATATGCGTGCGGACGAGGGGGCTAAAAGAAATGATTTAAAGGGTAAATTCGATTTTGCCGTGTCAAGAGCCGTAGCGTCTACCGATAAAATTGCTGCCTGGACAATACCGTTTGTAAAATCCGGCGGTTCAACGCTCATGTATAAGGGTCCATCAGCCGAAACCGAACTGAATGAAGCATTGCCGTGTTTAAAAAAATTCAATGTTTCGTTTTCAATAGTTTCTTATCCCTGCCAATGGGGTGAAAGGAATATTATCATTGGTAAGAAAAATCAATAGGAGTAAAGAAATGAAAAAGGTATTGATTTTAGCAGGCAGTCCTCGTATAGGAGGTAATTCGGATTTACTGTGTGACGAATTTGCCAAAGGTGCAACGGAATCGGGAAATACGGTGGAGAAAATCTATGTAGCGGAATGTAACGTCGGTTTCTGCCGTGCATGTTATGCCTGCACGGATGCAGGAAAATGCGTAATGGATGACGATATGGGAATGATTTTGAATAAGATGATAGAGGCTGACGTCATTGTAATGGCAAGTCCCGTTTACTTTTATTCAATCAGCGCACAACTCAAAGCCGTAATCGATCGCACGGTGGCACGATGGCTCGCAGTCAGGGAAAAGGAGTTTTACTATATCGTAACCGCCGCCGATGATGATAAGAAATCAGCGGAAACGACTCTTGCATGTATGCGCGGTTATGCCGATTGCGTCGAAGGTGCAAAGGAAATGGGCGTAATTTACGGCATGGGCGTTTATGAAAAGGGTGAAATAAAATCCCATCCCGCAATGAAAAAAGCTTACGAAATGGGAAAAAACGTATAAGACAAATAAAATAAAGACCGCAGATTCTATGAATTTGCGGTTTAATTTTTAATTTTGGGTATGATAAACAGACTGAATTACGGTTAAGAACCAATCTGTTATCTGCTCGGGAGTCTGCTTCATATCATGCGAAATCCACCAATGAACCGTTTCGACAAACGAAGAAGAAATATGATTGATTATGAAGTCTTCCGGCAATTCGGAAATTTTCAAAACACCCGTATCCGAATAAACGGTAATGATAAGTTTTTTTAAATTGCTTTTAAAATAACGCAGAAATATCTCGTTATTTTGAGATGAAAGCAGTTGCAATATGTTCCTGTCGTTTTCTTGCAGATGGCGCAGTAAATGAAGAAACACTGAATCGTTCGCACTGCCACAGTTATAGTGATAGTGTCCGTGGGGCAAACCCATTGCCGTATCGATTATATGCCCGAACAGTTCTTCACACAGATTTTTCAGCAGATAATCTTTCGTTTCAAAATGTGCATAGAAAGTAGTTCTTCCTACGTCGGCGGCATCGATGATATCTTGCACGGATATCTGATTGTAATTTTTTTTAGAAAGTAAAGCGGTAAAAGCATTGAATATCGCTTCCTTGGTCTTTCGCTGTCTCCTGTCCATTTTACCTCCGTTTCCGAACAAATAACGATAATTGTTTGTTATCGAACAGTCTTTATTATCTGCATATTGAGAAATGAATTTCGGTGAGTATAATGATAAGTAAACAGAATGTTCGCTAACGCATTGATTGTACTACTATCTATTAACAGAGTCAATAGGAGGTTTTATAATGATAAAAAGGATAAATGATTTTTTGGCAGGTATTCCGGCGACGATAGTGGCAGGGATATTTTTATTGATAGACCTTGTACCACACATAGGCAGTGAGATATTCGGGGTAAGTATCGATATCGGATTTTTGCCGTTTGACCCTGCATGGGTGACGGTACTTATAAGCGGTATACCTCTTGTTTATCTTGCGATATGGCGCATAATTCATAATAAAGGTATCAGCAAGATTTCTTCGGCACTGCTCATATCGATTGCGATGGTTGCGGCAATTCTGATAGACGATTTATTTGCCGCAGGTGAAGTTGCATGGATAATGGCAATAGGTGCTATTTTAGAAGAAAAGACGACCGAAAGGGCAAAGAAGGGACTAAAGAAACTGGTAAGTCTTGCCCCGACGCAAGGTAGACGTATAATTGCGGATAAGGAAGAAATGATTTCCGCCGATAAGATAGAAAAAGGTAACATTATAAGAGTTTTACCGGGAGAAATAATACCTGTTGACGGAATTATTTTAGTTGGTGAGACATCCGTTGATCAGTCCATAATGACGGGTGAATCACTTCCCATAGACAAGGTTTGCGGCGATGAGGTTTTTTGCGGTACGATAAACAGATTCGGGGCAATAGACATTGAAGCGACAAAGGTAGGTGAAGATAGTTCTTTGCAAAAATTAATCCGTTTGGTACAGGAAGCGGAGGATAAGAAAGCACCGATGGCAAAGATTGCCGATAGGGTTGCAAGCTGGCTTGTGCCTGCCGCTTTGTTGATTGCGGTTGTAGCAGGACTGATAACTCATGATATAGTCCGTGCCGTTACGGTGCTTGTCGTATTTTGTCCGTGTGCGCTCGTGCTTGCAACGCCCACTGCCATAATGGCGGCAATAGGTCAGGCGACAAAACACGGCGTTATTATAAAATCGGGTGAAGCATTGGAGAAGATGGGAAAAGTCGATACAATTGCTTTTGATAAGACGGGTACACTTACATACGGACGTTTGGAAGTATGTGATGTAATTTCGTTTGATAATGAAATTAATGAGGATGAATTATTGACCCTTGCCGCTTGTGCCGAAGCTAAAAGCGAGCATCCTCTTGGTAAGGCAATTACCGCTTGCGCAAAGAAAAAAGGTATTGAAATTAAAATGCCCGAAGTATTTAAAATGGTGTCGGGTAAGGGTGTTTATGCTGAGATTGACGGTAAAAAATATTTATGCGGTAATGAAAAGTTTCTTAATGATTACGCTGTTTTAATTGAAAATGACGTAAATGTGAAGTTAAATTATTTGCGTGAGCAGGGTAAGGTCTCAATTATAATCGCACAAAACGGTGTATGTGTAGGCATTATTGCCATGTCCGATGTGCTGCGTCCGCAGGCGAAGGATATGGTGAAGCGTCTCAGCGATATGGATACCGATATTGTTCTTTTGACAGGCGATAATAAAAGGACAGCGAAGTATTTCGCTTCTCAGGTAGGAATCGAATTTGTTCGTGCAGAACTTATGCCGGAAGAAAAGGTTACAAACATCATTGATATTCAAAAGACAGGTAAAGCTGTTTGCATGATAGGTGACGGTGTGAACGATGCTCCTGCATTAAAGACGGCAAATGTCGGTGTAGCGATGGGAGGACTCGGAAGTGATATTGCGGTTGAAGCTGCCGATATAGTCCTTATGAATGATAATATTTCTAAGCTTCCGTATCTGAAAAGACTTTCAAATGCTACTGTTAAGACCATTAAATTCAGTATTACGCTGTCGATGTGTATTAATTTCGTTGCGGTTACGCTGTCCGTATTGAATCTTCTTAATCCGACAACGGGAGCATTGGTACATAATGCGGGTTCATGTTTTGTGGTTCTGATTGCCGCACTTTTGTATGACAGAAAATTTGAATGATAACTAATAAAATAGTGAGAGGCTACTCTGTTAATGGGTAGCCTCCAATTCGATTTATAAAAGCATTAATAACGTTCCGCCGACAATTGAAACAAGACCGATGGCGGATTTTTTTGACAGACGTTCGTG
>CAYPXV010000029.1:0-16347 GCA_964414925.1 uncultured Clostridium sp.
TGTTAACCGCAGTGTCGTTGGTTCGAGTCCAACAGGGGGAGCCAAAGAAGCTCAGATGCATATGCGTCTGAGCTTTTTTTTACACAATCAGACGATACACGAAAGGAATTATTATGAAAAATTATTTGATCGTTGTAGACATTCAAAGGGATTTTGTTGACGGACCTTTGGGAACACCCGAAGCACGTTCAATTATAGCACCCGTTGCCGACTACATAAAAAGCTTTAATGACAAGATTTTTGTTACCCTTGATACTCATTTTGAAGATTATCTTTCCACAAGAGAAGGCAGGTTTCTCCCTGTCCCCCACTGCATAAAAAATACCGACGGTTGGAAATTGGATAAAACAATCGAAGATGCTCTTAATGGCAAGGATGTTACCGTGATTGAAAAGACCACATTCGGTTCTGTGGATCTTGTTGAAGCCGTTAAAGCGGATTCCGCAGGTGAAAGCGTAAACATAGTGCTGGTCGGATTGTGTACGGATATCTGTCTTGCCGTAAACACCCTACTTCTTAAAACAGCATTCCCGAGTGATGAAATCACCGTTATTTCAAGCCTCTGTGCGGGAGTAACACCTGCTTCACATTCCGCTGCGCTTACCACAATGCAGATGTGCCAGGTCAATATCAAATAAATATATCGGCTTCCCTTCTTGACTTTTATTATCGAACAGTCTATACTGTACATACCGTGTATGCACAGTATTTTTAAAGGAGAGAACAATGGCATTATTGGAAGTAAAGAATCTGACAAAGAGATATGAATCATTCAATCTCGAAGACGTTAATTTTACGATAGAGCCGGGTTATATCATTGGGTTTATCGGAAGGAACGGAGCAGGAAAGAGTACGACGCTGAAATCTATCTTAAACCTGACGCAGCCCGAATCGGGAGAAATAAAATTTTTCGGACTTGACCTATATGCTCATGAAATAGAGATTAAGCAGAGGATCGGAGTGATATTCGGGGAGTTTGATTATTACAGAAACAGGAAGCTCAAGGATATCAAGAAGGTTGTGGAGAAGTTTTATTTGCAATGGGATGAAAACAAGTATAAGCGCTACACCGAATTATTCAAACTTGACGAAGGCAAATGTATCAAGCAGCTTTCAGTCGGAATGAGAGTTAAATTTGCGTTGGCATTGGCTCTTTCTCATAATGCGGAACTTCTGATTTTGGATGAACCGACAAGCGGATTAGACCCTGTTTCCCGTGATGAGCTTATAAAGCTTTTCAAGCAGATAGTATCCGACGGCAAATGCAGCATACTGTTTTCCACTCAAATCACGTCCGACTTGGATAAATGTGCCGACTACATACTTTACATAAAGAACGGCAAAATTCTGATGCAAGGTGATGTAGAGCAGGTAATAAGCGGTTACAGATTGATTAACGGTACTCATGAATTGCTGACTGATTCGCTTAAGCAAAAGCTTATCGGATACGAAGAAAACGCATTCGGATTTACGGGGTTAATCAAAGACGATGATATTGAACTTAATGACGGGTTGCGTTATGCTGTTCCCGATATTGAATCGATAATGTTATTTAACGAAATGTAAACGGAGAGTCAATATGAAAAATACTTTAAAGCTTATTTATAAAGACATAAAAATTCTGCTGCATCCGTCGCTGATTCTGTATCTGATACTTTCGCCCGTGATGGCATTCATACCGAATTACCCCGTATTTGTCGGTCCGTTCTACATTTTAATCGGCATAATGGTCACCTTTGCGCATGAAGCCGAAAACAGGGATAAGGAATTTACCGCTATACTTCCGGTTTCAAAAAAAGACTGCGTGAAAGCAAGGGTGATGGTTGTGTTTTTACTTGAGTTAATCACACTGATACTGACCGTTCCCTGCCAGGTATTGAGTGCAAAGTTCATCAATATGCAGATAAGCGGAATGGAGTGTAGTTTAACCTCTTTTGCGGGAATACTTGCAGGCTATTCTGCTGCAAATGCCTTAATGCTGAGTGCGAATTTCAAAAAGAATTTCAAAGTGATAGGTTATTCTATAGTAGGTTTTCTTCTCTACTTTGCGATATGTATTACATTTTCATTTATCGGTTCTATTCCCGGTTTGGAACTGCTTAAAGGAAACGGAGCGCAATGTGTCAAAGCACAGCTTCCTATTCTTGCGGTTTCGATCTTTATCTACATAATGACCCTTATTCTAACCTATAAACATTCCTGCAAATGTTATGAAAAGGCTGAAATATGAAGCTTGGAATATCCGTTTCGAACAATAACGATACACCCATTTATCAGCAGATATACGATCAAATCGTAGCTGCAATAATTCGCCGTGACATTAACGGCAATGAAATGCTTCCCTCAATCCGAACACTATCGTCCGAGTTGAACGTAAGCGTCATAACCGTAAAACGCACGTTTGAAGAATTGGAACGCTCCGGTTTTATAATTTCCGCTCAAGGACGAGGCTGTTTCGTATTACCTCTTTCCGATGAAGAAATGCACGAAAAACGTTTCGCCCAAGCTTCAAAATTTATGAAGAAAAATCTTCCCTACTATAAATCCCTCGGACTTTCGTGTAACGAAATAAAATCAATGGTTGATACCTTGTTCAAAGAATAAACAGTCAACGCCGCATGGAGCTGTTAATAGCTCTATACGGCGTTTTCTTCTTAATGCGTGTGAAATTTCAATACTTGAACAGTTGTTCAAATTTAACAAAAAAGTGCTTGACAAAGCTCGAGGTTTGATTATAATAATATTTGAACAGTTGTTCAAGTATTATTTTTAGGAGGCATTCATGAGTAATTCCGCACCAAGTTGTGATTGTGTTGAATCTCATCAGGAGATAGTGAAGCTTGCCAACGAGAACATGCCCAATGAGGAGCTGTTGTATGATTTGGCGGAGTTATATAAAGTTTTCGGAGACAGTACACGAATAAAGATTTTGTATTTGTTATTTGAGAGCGAGATGTGTGTATGCGACATAGCGGAGCTATTAAGCATGAGTATTTCGGCGATTTCGCACCAATTAAGGATATTAAAGCAAGCACAGCTTGTTAAATTCCGCAGAGACGGAAGAACCGTTTTCTATTCGCTTGCCGACGACCATGTAAGAACTATACTGGGGCAAGGCATGGATCATATTTGCGAATAAGATTTTCCGTATTTAATCGGAGCAAAACAACAAAAAAATAATTGCCGTAAATCGGCGGAACGGAGAATGAAATGAAAAAGACATTTACAGTAACCAATTTAGATTGTGCGGTATGTGCATCAAAGATAGAAAATGAGATTTCAAAGCTTGAAGGTGTTAATTCCGCAAAGCTCAGTTTTGTAACCCAAAAGCTTGTACTGGATGTACAGGACGAATTAATTGATGAAGTCGGTGAAAAAGCGAAAGCCATCTGTAAGAAAGTGCACAGAACCACTACATTGGTTGAACGCTGAGGCGAACAGAAATGAACAAACGGAATCGTATTGAGCTTGCATCAATAATATTAAGCGGACTTTTGCTTTTAGGTGCGGTTATCCTAACAAGTTCCATTCCCGATATGGATTCTAAAATAAAACTTATCGTTTTCCTCGTACCGTACCTATTAACCGGGGCACCCGTTCTATACGACGCAGTTCACGGAATTATAAGCAAGAGCTTTTTAGATGAAAATTTTCTGATGTCAATCGCTTCAATCGGAGCAATTTGCATAGGAGAATATGTTGAAGCGGTTCTCGTAATGTTTTTATATCGAATCGGAGAATTGTTGCAGCGCATAGCTGTAGGAAAAAGCCGCAAATCGATTGAGGAGCTTATAAACATCTGTCCCGACAGCGCAAATTTAGAGCGTGACGGTGAAATTCTGACCGTAACTCCCGATGAAGTATGCGTAGGAGAGACGGTTATTGTAAGAGCTGGAGACAGGATACCTCTTGACGGAACGATAATCGAAGGTTCGACGGAATTAAATACCGCCGCACTCACGGGAGAATCACTTCCCCGTGAAGTTGCCGTCGGAGATACTGTACTTTCGGGCTGCATAAACATGAGTTCAACAATCCGTGTTCGAGTTGAAAAGGAAGAATCGGAATCGACAGCGACACGAGTATTGGAGCTTATTGAAGGGGCTGCGGCTAATAAATCCAAAAGCGAGGATTTCATCACAAAATTCGCACGATGGTACACTCCGTCGGTTGTGATTGCAGTTATCCTGCTTGCGATAATACCGCCTATTTTCTTCAATCAAGAATGGAGCATTTGGGTTTACCGTGCATTAACTTTCCTTGTTATATCGTGCCCGTGTGCATTGGTTATATCCGTACCGCTTACATTCTTCAGCGGAATAGGCTGCTGTGGCAAGAACGGAGTTTTGGTAAAGGGTTCGAATTACCTTGAAGCACTAAGCAAGTGTCATACGGTTGTGTTTGACAAAACGGGTACGCTTACAAAGGGTTCTTTTGCAATAAAGGAATTATCGCCCAAAGGAGTGACGGAGAATGAACTTTTAAGATACGCTGCGGAGTGCGAACGGTTTTCGACTCATCCTTTGGCATTGTCAATCATGGCGGCATACGGCGACAAGCCTTTACCAGACGTAACACAAAGCGAAACGCTACCGGGACTCGGTGTAAGTGCAGTTATCGAAGGTGACAAGTTATACTGCGGAAACAGCAAACTTATGCGTAAAATCGGTGTAGAGCCCGATGAAGCGAACGAATACGGAACACTTATACATATTGCAAAGAACGGTAAGTACCTCGGTTACATTGTGATATCTGATGAAATAAAGTCGGATGTAAAGCAGACGATTTCAATTTTGGAGTCGGAGCAGCAAATTCACACCGTCATGCTGACGGGAGACCGAGAAAGTATTGCATCACAGACTGCACAGGATGTTGGAATTTCGGAATTTTACGCCGAACTACTCCCCGAAGATAAGGTTCGCCACATGGAAAAGATTTTAAACGGTGCTGACCACACCAAGCAAACCGTTGCATTTGTCGGTGACGGCATAAACGACGCTCCTGTTTTGGCAAGAGCCGATATAGGTTTTGCAATGGGCGGACTGGGAAGCGATGCGGCAGTTGAGGCGGCAGACATCGTCATAATTGACGATGCACCTAAAAAGATTCCTCTTGCCATAGACATAGCCAAACAGACTACAAAGATTGCACAGCAAAACATATGGACAGCACTTATCGTAAAATTTGCGATTCTGATGCTTGCTGCCTTTGGCAAAACGCAGATGTGGGTTGCGCTGATAGCGGATGTGGGTGTATGTCTGGTAGCAGTATTAAACTCGATGCGTGCCATGCTTATAAAGCAATAAACGGTGATAGTATCGTTCATCTGAAATTATCGGTGAGCGATACATTTTTATTCTGAAAAACTTAAATATATAAGGAAAAATCAACAAAAACCGTCTATTACCCACTTGAAAAAGCCTGTGACAGTGTTATAATAGAATAGTACCTTTGGGTGACGATTTTTGGGGAAACCCGATATCGTTGGCTTGTTAAATATGAAAGGAGCTAATAATGAATTTCAACCTTTCCAAAGAGCAGGAGCTCATTAAGCAGCTCGTGCATGAATTTGCAGAGAATGAGGTCAAGCCCCTCGCTGCGGAGATCGACGATCAAGAACGTTTTCCTTGTGAAACCGTAGAAAAAATGGCTAAGACCGGTCTGTTTGGCATTAATATTCCCAAGCAGTACGGCGGTGCAGGTGGGGACTACCTCAGTTATATAATTGCGATTGAGGAACTTGCAAAGGTTTGTGCAACCACCGCAATTATTTTGAGTGCGCATAATTCTTTATGTTGCGGTCCTATAATGACATTCGGAACCGAAGAACAGAAGCAGAAATATCTTGTTCCGCTTGCAAAGGGCGAAAAACTCGGTGCATTCGGTCTTACCGAACCCAATGCCGGCACAGACTCGGCAGCGCAGCAAACGGTAGCCGTTTTGGACGGAGACAACTGGGTTCTCAACGGAAGCAAATGTTTCATAACCAACGGCGGACAAGCTGACATTTACGTCATATTCGCCATGACCGACAAAGCAAAGGGTAACAAAGGCATTTCGGCGTTCATCGTTGAAAAGGATGCCCCCGGCTTCTCCATCGGTAAGATAGAGCACAAGCTCGGTATCCGTGCAAGTGCAACCGCCGAACTGATTTTTGAGGACTGCATTATTCCCAAAGAGAATCTTCTCGGCGAACTCAATAAGGGCTTCAAAGTAGCAATGAACACCCTTGACGGCGGACGTATCGGCGTTGCCGCACAGGCACTCGGTATTGCAGAAGGTGCATTTAACGAGACCGTAAAATACATGAAAGAAAGAATCCAGTTCAAAAAGACTCTTTCTTCTTTCCAGGGATTGCAGTGGATGTGTGCGGACATGAAATGTGCCATCGAGAGCGCAAAGTTGCTGGTTTACAGAGCTGCTATGTGCAAGCAGGAAGGCAAATCATACACCGAAGAAGCTGCTATGGCAAAGCTTGTTGCCGCAAACACAGCTATGGATGTTACAACTAAATGCGTACAGTTGCACGGCGGATACGGTTATTCAAGAGAATATCCCATTGAGCGCATGATGCGTGACGCAAAGATCACCGAGATATACGAAGGAACTTCACAGGTTCAGCAGATGGTTATCTCCGGTCGTATTTTCAAGTAATGGAGGGACACAAAATGAAGATTGTTGTTTGTGTAAAGCAGGTTCCGGACACCACAGATGTAAAGCTTGACCCGAAAACCGGCAGACTTATTCGTGATGGTGTTCCCAGCATTATAAACCCTGATGATAAGAATGCGCTTGAAGAAGCACTGCGCATTAAGGATTCCAATCCCGACACTAAGGTAGTAGTTATCGGCATGGGACCGCCCCAGGCAGATGTAGCTATGAGAGAAGCACTTGCAATGGGTGCAGACGAAGCTATTCTGGTTTGCGGCAGAGAATTCGGCGGTGCCGATACCTGGGCAACTTCTTATACTATCGCTACCGCTATAAAGAAGATTCCCGATGTTGACATCATCTTCTGCGGCAGACAGGCTATTGACGGAGACACCGCACAGGTCGGACCTCAGATTGCGGAGCAATTGGACATTCCGCAGATCACCTATGTTCAGAATTTGAAGATAGAGGGCAAAAAGGTTATCGCACAGCGTCAGCTTGAGGACGGTTACACCGTTGTTGAAGCTCAGATGCCCGTACTGCTTACAGCAATTAAGGAGCTTAATGAGCCTCGTTATATGACTGCCACAGGCATATTTGATGCTTATCAGAAGGAAGTCACCGTATGGGGATTTAACGATCTCCCCGTTGACCCCGAGAGAATCGGACTTAAAGGTTCACCCACCAATGTTAACAGAACCTTTAGCCCCGAAGCAAAGGGCAAAGGCATTATGCTCGAAGGTGCGGATAAGGCAACCGTTAAGACTCTTGTAGATTATCTCGATGCGAAGCATTTGCTCTAATATGGAGGTATAAGTAGTATGTCAGTTAAAGTTATTATTGAAAAATGTATTGGTTGTGGTGCCTGCGAAGCGGGTTGTCCCGTCGGAGCAATAGACGTTTCATCCGGTCATGCGGTAATTACCGATGCATGTATCTCCTGCGGTGCTTGTGTCAATAATTGTCCCTGTGAAGCAATTGAGTCAGAACCAATTGAGAAGAAGAAAGAGGTTTCTCTCGAAGATTATCACGGAGTTTGGGTATTTGCCGAACAGCGTCAAGGCGAACTTATGGGAACCGTTGCGGAACTTCTCGGCGAAGGTCGTAAGCTTGCCGACAAGCTCGGCGTTGAGCTTTCAGCTCTGCTTTTGGGTCATGATGTAGACAATCTGGCAGACGAACTCGGTGCTTACGGTGCCGATCGTGTAATCCTTGCAGATTCCGAGTTACTCACAGATTACAATACCGAATCCTATGCTAAGGTAGTAGTTGATCTTATTCGTGAACGTATGCCCGAGATTCTCCTCATCGGTGCAACGAACATCGGACGCGACTTGGGACCTCGTCTTTCCTCAAGACTTTATACCGGTTTGACAGCGGATTGTACCGCATTGGATATTGACCCCGAGACCAAGAGATTGCTCCAGACCCGTCCCGCATTCGGCGGAAACGTAATGGCAACAATCATTACACCGAACCATCGTCCTCAGATGTCCACAGTTCGTCCGGGCGTTATGAAGAAGGCAGCATACAATCCCGAACACAAGGCTATACTTGACAGAGCAACATTTGAACTTTCCGAAAAGGATATTCGTACAAAGGTTATCGAGACCGTTAAGTCGCTCAAGCAAACTGTCAACCTTATTGAAGCCGACGTTATCGTATCGGGTGGTAGAGGTGTAGGCAGTGCCGAAGGATTCAAGCTTATTGAAGAATTGGCAAACACACTTGGCGGTGTTGTCGGTGCAAGCCGTGCTGCTGTAGAAGCAGGTTACATATCCGCCGATCACCAGGTAGGACAGACAGGAAAGACCGTTCGTCCGCGCATCTACATTGCCTGTGGTATTTCCGGTGCTATTCAGCATTTGGCAGGTATGCAGAACAGCCAATGCATCATTGCAATTAACAAGAACGCAGACGCACCTATTTTCGACATTGCCGATTACGGAATCTGCGGTGATTTATTCAAGGTTATCCCCATGCTTATTGAGGAACTCAAGAACAGATAATGTTATAAAAGATAAACAAAACAGGGTTGAGATTTTATTGTCTCGACCCTATTTTTATTCTTAATAAAAAGGCTGAGGACATCAATCCCCAACCTTAGTTTTGTATTGATTATTTTCTTATGCTGGCAGCACCGAGTTCGATAGCTTCACGATTGAGGGGGATAAGCTTAGCTTTTTTCTCACCCAATTTATAGAGCAAAGCGTCGAGTACGCTGTCAACCTTAACAACGTTGGTAGCCTCAAGGAAAGCACCGAGCATAGCCATGTTAAGAACTTTGGGGTTGCCTAACTGTTCTGCAATTTCATTGCAGGGAACATAGTAAACATCGATATCGGTACGGGTAGCCTTCTTTTCGATAATCGAGCTGTTAATAAACAGTTTACCACCCGGATTGACGTTTGCTTCGAACTTTTCGAGTGAGGGGGTGTTCATAGCGATAACGCAATCAGCCATACTCAAAACGGGAGAAGCGATCGGGTCATCGGAAACTACGACGGAGCAGTTAGCGGTACCGCCGCGCATTTCGGGGCCGTAAGAGGGAAGCCAACTTACGTTTCTGTCCTCATACATACCTGCATAAGCGATCAACTGACCTATGAGCAGAACGCCCTGACCACCGAAACCGGCAAAAATGTTAGTCAAAACCATAATTATACCTCCTTGGTGATGTCCTTTTTAACGCCGAGGGGATAATAAGGAATCATATTCTCCTCGAGCCACTTCATAGACTCGACAGGGCTGAGACCCCAGTTTGTCGGGCAATTGGAGAGAACCTCAACGAGGCTGAATCCCTTACCGGCAAGCTGACATTCGAATGCGGTTTTGATTGCCTTTTTAGCTCTGATAATATTAGCAGGGCTATTAACTGCAACACGCTCGATATAAGCACTGCCTTCGATGGTTGCAAGCATTTCGGCAATACGGATCGGGCTACCGCAATGGTCCTTATCACGACCATAGGGGCTTGTGGTGGTCTTTTGTCCTACGAGTGTGGTAGGAGCCATCTGTCCGCCTGTCATACCATAGATAGCGTTATTGATAAAGATGGTGGTAATTTTCTCACCACGGTGAGCTGCATGAACGATTTCGGCAGCACCGATAGAAGCGAGGTCGCCGTCGCCCTGATAGGTAAATACAACCCTATTGGGATCGGTACGTTTTACACCCGTACCCACAGCGGGGGCACGACCGTGAGAAGCTTCTATACTATCAAGATTAAAATACTTATAACCGAATACGGCACAACCTACGGGAACGATGGCGATGGTTCTGTCCTGGATACCGAGTTCGTCAACAACCTCGGCAACAAGTCTATGAACGATACCATGACCGCAGCCCGGGCAATAATGCAATACGGCATCGGTCAATATAGGGGTTTTCTTAAATACAGTCTGCATGATTAAGCCTCCCAATTATTCATAATGTACTCAGCGATTTCTTCGGCGGTAGGAGTATAGCTGCCGGGTTTACCGTAGAAATCAACGGGCTTGGTTCCGTTAACGGTCAAGCGAACATCTTCAACCATCTGTCCTGCACTGATTTCGACAGCGACTGCCTTTTTAACAGCGGGCTGAGCCATAACTGCGGCAAGTTCCTTTTCGGGGAAGGGCCAAACGGTGATGGGTCTGAACAGACCGACTTTATAGCCCTTATTGCGAAGAAGTGTGATTGCGCTCTTGCAAATACGTGCAACGGTACCATATGCGCAGATAACAAGTTCAGCATCCTCTGTACAATAAAGCTCTGCACGGGCTTCCTTTTCACGGATGATTGCGTATCTTGCCTGAAGTCTGTCATTCAGCTCCTGGAGTTCATCAACTTCAATATAGAGTGAGTTGACGATTGCACGAGGACGGTCGGATGCGGGTGACCAACCTGTAGCAGCCCAATCCTTCTTGGGAAGCTCACGCTTTTCATGTTCATGGAATTCAACGGGTTCCATCATCTGACCGATTATACCATCAGCCAAAATCATGGTAGGAGTGCGGTAAATATCAGCCAAATCAAACGCGTCATGCATAAGGTCAACTGCTTCCTGAACAGATGAGGGAGCAAGTACGATGGGATGATAATCGCCATGACCGCCGCCGCGTGTTGCCTGGAAGTAGTCACCCTGGGAAGGCTGAATCGAACCCAAACCGGGGCCGCCGCGAACCATGTTAACGACGACACAGGGGAGTTCTGCGCCTGCAAGATAGGTCATACCTTCCTGCTTCAAGCTGATTCCCGGGCTGGAAGAACTTGTCATACATCTTGCGCCGCTTGCCGCTGCACCGTAAACCATGTTAATTGCAGCAACTTCGCTCTCTGCCTGAAGGAAGCATCCGCCAACCTTGGGCAAACGAGCAGCCATATATTCGGGGATATCATTCTGAGGGGTGATAGGATAACCGAAGAAATAACGGCAACCTGCCTGAATAGCAGCTTCCGCAACAGCTTCGCAACCCTTCATCAATTTCTTTGCCATATCTTTTGCCTCCTACTCTTTCTCAATCGCAATAACTGCATCGGGGCAGGTTCTTGCGCAACTTGCACACGCAACACATGCTGCTTCATCGGTTATCTCTGCGGGATGATAACCCTTTTCATTCAAACGATGCTCTGCAAGCACAAGCAGATTTTTCGGACATGCACGCACACAGAGGCCGCAGCCCTTGCAGCGATTCTCATTGATGGTGAATTTTACCATAAGTGAACCTCCTTAAATTTTATGGATCTTTTCCGAAAGCTCCATCTTGTTGTCCAGTTCCTATTATATCACTACAAAGCAAAATGGGAAAGGTTTATTTTAATATATATAGTTGTGACACAGTAGTTCGACAATAAAAAAATCGGACGCTTTTCAATCAAAGAAAAGTGCCCGATAAACGGTTTTAGATTTTATTCGGGATGAATGCTCAATTATAGGAGTACGCATTCTGCCTACTCTCCATACCCGAGTAGTCACCGACACCGAGGAAGCGATCACCGACTCCCGTAAAGAAGCTGCAAATCATTGACGAGAACTTGATTGCACTCATGGGGTTGCGTTCCTCAAGCCATTTTTCAAATGCGGCGCACACCATTCTTGCCATATAAGCGGCAAGCGTTTTGATTTCTCTTTGCGAAACGCTTTGTCTTTCGCAGACGGTGAAAAGCATGGGTTCCAATGATTCGCAGAAGCATTCCTTAAACGAATTCTGCCCTTCTACCGCAAAAGCGGCACGATAGAACCTTCTGTTTTTATCGATGTAAACACATAAATCATCGACAAAGTTCCATACGCTTACATATTTTTTCTCCGTAGCGGGCATCAAGAACTCCATGTTATAGATATCGTTGACAAGATCAAACTTATCACGATAATGATAATAGAAGCTCTTTCTGTTAATACCGCAGCTTTCGCAGATGCTCTTTACGCTGATGGAGGTGAAATTCTTTTCCGCCATCATTTCTTTCATTGTATCCGCAAGCATTCTTTTCATACCAATACCTGAAGCTGACATAATCTCTCTCCTTTCATTTTCGTCCCTTTCAATACTACTTTCATAAGTACAGCTTTATTATATCGTGCCTTACCATTTTTTTCATCAATTCCAATTAATAGAAGGGACTTATTAAAAATATATTTACTCTCCTGCTTGAGCTCTCAATTTACGTTCATGTATACGCATAAGGATAAGACCTACAACACCGACAACGAACAGAAGAATACTTATCCACTGTGAGGTGGATATTCCCAAAAAGATTCCGCGTATTTCATCGTCACGCATAAGTTCCGTGCAGAATCTGACAATGGCATAGCCGATGAGGTAGACGAACAAAACCGAGAAATTCTTTATATGCTTACGGGTATAAACCATAAGTATTGCGAATAGAATCAAGTTAAGTGCGGCTTCCATGAGCTGAACCGGAAAGACGGGAACGCCAACCGGGGCACCGCCGATGGGGTTTGAATAATAAACCGAAATCGGGGTATCAATTACCTTGCCGTAACAGCAACCTGCCATGAAACAACCTACCCTACCGATTGCATGTGCAAGCGGAACGCAGGGAACGATGAGAGCGGTATAATCCGAAACGGATGCTTTCTTAATTTTAACATAAGCAATGCAGCACACGGCAGCAAGTATGAAACCACCGTAGAAAACAAGTCCGCCGGACTTAAAAACGGAAAAGCTTCCGTCTTTTATACAGCCTATTATTTCGCTGAACGAATATGTTACAAAGATATAAAGCAGGTATGAACCGAGTACACCCGTAACTATAGCTATAATCGCAATATTCAGCAACAAATCCGGGTCAAGCCCTGCCTTCTTTGCTCTGAAATAGCAGAAAAGAATCGCAACGATAAATGCCAGCGACATCATCAAACCGTAACTCGGAATTTTCAATCCGAACAAATCAAGATATGGACACATATTTCCTCCTGCAACATAATGGATTCTCCATTTAATTATAATAAAAACAAAGTAAAAGTCAATAAGATTTTTATTTTAAGTCAAAACTCGATTATTTAACTTAAATTTTACGCAATCATCACCATCTAACGATTTACGTACTTTTCGGGGATTCTGCTCTTGAATCGATAAACTTTCTTACCCAGCATTTTGTAAATTCGTAAAGTTCGTCAAGAGTAACGGCGGAATATCCACGGCAATATTTGACGTACGCACACAGTAAACCCTCCAGGAAAATTTCCAAATCAAGCTCAATATGAGTATGGTCCTTAATTCGGCTGTCGTTGTAGCATAGTTCAATCAGCTTATCGGAAGCTACGGCAGTCAACTTTTTTGCGGCGAAAAGGAAATCGTTGGATTTACAAAGCAAACGATAATTTTCGTTATTCTGACGGATAAATTCGAAGAATGAATCGATAAAATGGTTAATGTTGCGAGTTTGAATCAAACGGGCACTGTCAAAAAACGTATCGATTATTTCATTTTCGTAGTCCTCCGCTACACCGTAAAGGTCATCGTAATGAGAATAGAACGAACCTCGACTGATATCGGCACGCTTACACAGCTCACTGACGGATATCTTACCCAGCTCCTTCTTCTCATACAGCATTTCGGCAAATACTTTCTTTATCAGCCTTCTGGTTTTCTGTGAAGACCTGTTTAAATTCTGTGCTTTCATTAATCTTTTTCCTCCGAGCATACATTTTCGTGAATAGTGTTTAAATTTCAACAATGCTCAAATAATTGTACTTCCACGGTTACAACGATTGTATTATAATTCAACACAGTTTAAATGTCAACATTGTTTAAAAAGTGAAAGGAGAGAAGCGATGTATGGATTTAAGGCAGATTCATGATACAAACAGCGAACACGTGATAGAAGTTTCGGGTTTAACCAAGGACTACGGATTCGGGCGCGGCGTATTTGATGTCAACATTCATATTGATAAAGGGGAAGTTTTCGGATTTTTAGGTCCTAACGGTGCCGGAAAGTCCACAACTATCAGGCATTTGATGGGATTTTCGAAGCCGGATAAAGGCAGCACAAAGATTTTCGGGATGGAGACATTCAATAAATACGACAAGGTATTGAGGCATGTTGGTTATATCCCGGGTGAAGTTGCTCTGCCTGCCGGCTTGACGGGATGGGATTTCATCCGCATGATGCAAGATATGCAAAAGATACATAACGAAGAAAAGCTCAATGAGATGCTGACATTATTTGAGTTAAGTGACAGAGCGTTAAGCGGTGAAACCAAAAGAATGAGCTTGGGCGTCAAGCGTAAATTAGCGATTGTGGCGGCATTTATGTCTGACCCCGAGGTACTGATTTTGGATGAACCGACCAGTGGACTTGATCCGCTGATGCAGGAAAACTTCATACAGTTTACCATTAAGGAAAAGGAGAAAGGAAAAACGATTCTACTTTCGAGCCATATTTTTTCCGAGGTGGATTCTACTTGTGACCGCATCGCCATTATTAAAGACGGTAAGATAGTTTCCGAATTTGTGGCAAATGATTTAAAACATGCTTCACGAAAATACTACACCTTAAAGTTTAAAAGCAAGACGGAAGCGGAACGATTCAAATCCGAAAGTGAAAAGCTCGGCTCGTACATTTTAAACGGAGAGTTCGAAAACAACATCGATATTTCAATCGAGGACAATGACCTTAATAAGCTGATTGAACTTTTATCGACTCTTTCGGTAGTTTCTTTCAGTAACAGAAAGGAAAGTCTTGAAGATTACTTTATGAAATTTTACAAAGAAGAAAAGGATTTCGGAGGTGCATTACAGTGAATACAATCGAAATCGAGAATCTTACAAAGGACTATGGAAACAGGCAAGGAATCTTTGATCTTAATCTTTCAATCAAGAGCGGAGAACTAATCGGATATGTCGGGACCAACGGCAGCGGAAAGACGACAACCATACGTCATATCATGGGGTTTTTGAAACCGACATCGGGGGTTGTTACGGTAAACGGATTATCGTCATGGGAACATTCCAGTGAGATTGTAAAGCAAATCGGATACGTACCCGGAGAAATTGCATTTCCCGATTTAAAGACGGGCATTGATTTTTTGAAATGCCAAGCGGATTTTTTGGGTCTTCGGGATATGTCATATGCCAATGAACTGATTGAGCGATTGCAGCTTGACCCGAGAGCAAATTTAAAACGGATGAGCAAGGGCATGAAACAAAAAACAGCACTTGTAGCTGCACTGATGAACGATTCTCCGATCATCATATTGGATGAGCCGACAACGGGACTTGACCCACTGATGCGTTCCACATTCCTTGATATTATCAAAGAGGAGCATAAAAAAGGAAAGACAATCTTTATGAGCAGTCATAGTTTTGATGAACTGGAAAAAACCTGCAATAAAGTTGCGTTGATTGACAAGGGACACATCGTAGACGTATGCGACATGAATGAAATTCGCAATCGAGCGATAAAGGAATTCAAAATCGAATTTCACACTGCGGATGATTACAGACGATTTTTAGGTGAAATGTATGAAGTAATACGTTTACAAGAGCAATATCATCAGGTGACAATCCGTATTCAAGCCGACGAAACGGCGGCACTGCTGAAAGTGTTACAGAGTTATAACGTTAAATTTATTTCGGAACTCCCGTACACACTTGAAATGCATTTTAAGAAGATTTTATTTAATCAAAAAGAAAGGTTAACAGATAAAAACGATGTTCAGTAAAGCATTATTCAAACAGTCCTGCAAAGCCAACGGGACTATGTGGGCAATTATTACTTTTGCCGTATGTTTTATGCTTGCCTGCGTCATGCTTATTTCGGGCAGCGGCAGTATAGGCGAAGTAAAAAATTCGATTCAGGATACGATTATCACAAAAGAAATCGATTCGCAAATGGAAAAAAGGTCACTGTTTTACTATTCGACGGGTGAAGCGGGGCTTACAAAATTCGACACTATTTTTTCGGCAAATGCACAGGATACACTTTCCTATCTTATTTGGTATTCTCAAATGCCGAACGAAACGGATTTTGACGACCGGGCAGTTTACGCTATAGCGGCGCAGACCTGGCAGAGCAATCGACCTGAAATGAAAACGGATGCAGGAAAAGCCTTTGCCGATATCATTGACGAATGGGGAGCGCAAATGCCGCAACAAAGCACATTCACCGATGCAACCGAATATTTATTGGCAATGCAGTCTTGGCTTGACGAATCACCTGCAACACAGGAGAATGCCGTAACCGCAGCAT
>CAYPXV010000030.1:0-10810 GCA_964414925.1 uncultured Clostridium sp.
ACCTTACTGGCCCGAATACGGCGGAGGCGAAAAATTCTGGAACTGGATGAACGAAGGAGCCGTAACCGACTATACTCCCGGTGAAGAAAGTGTAAACTGGTATCAGCTTGGAAGTGCCTATGTCTACTCTTACTCCAACATGGCATTTGCCATAATGGACTATGCGGGAAACATGAGCATTTGGGCATACACCGATGATACCAATCCGCAATTGGACATCTTCTCGGAATACAGTGTAAATGCCGTTAAGCTCGGCGACACGAAAGATATTTATCTCAAGGTTGGCGACACGCTTAACATAAGCAACATGCTTGATCCTACGGATTACGGCATTGTACTTCCCTCCCCCGAATACGACTATATCTGGACAAGCACGAACGAGGACGTTGTAAGCGTCAGCGGCGATTGTAACGACGCAGTTATCACGGCAAACGCTATCGGTGAATCAACCGTATCGTTGAGACTCAGAAGCATACCCGCATATGACTATGTAGTTGTTCACGTTGTTGAGGACAACAATATCATTACAAAGAATGTTATCGGAAACGGCAGCATTGAAGGACCCGACAGCGTTGAAACATTTGCAGATGCACAGTACACCTTCATTGCCGATGAAGGCTGGCATGTAAAGGATGTTCTTGTTGACGGAGAAAGCGTCGGAGCAGTTGAAAGTTATACCTTAGTAAATGTAACTACAAGCCATGAAATTACGATAGAGTTTGAAATCAACACCTACACCGTTACATTCATCGACGGATTTAACGGCAGCGTAATTTCCGATACAACAGCGCAGCACGGCTCAGCCGTTACCGCACCCGAACTTCCCGTTCACGACGGTTACGTATTTAACGGCTGGACAGGCGGAAATATCGACTGCATAACCTCCGACTGTTTCATCGTTGCGACATATGTTGAAGAAGGCACTGTACTCCAAGTTTACACTGTTTACTTTGTTGATTGGGATGGCTCTGTTCTTTCCGAACAGCAGGTAACAAGCGGAAATGCGGCGGTACTTCCCGAAGAACCCACTCGTGAGAGATACACGTTCACCGGCTGGGCAGGTGGCGACTATACAAATGTAACCGATAATATGGTATTGGTTGCACAGTATGAGCTTAACTACACCCTCGGTGATGTCAACTATGACGGAGTAATCAATACTGTTGATGCTCTCATCACATTGCGTGCGGCAATGAATATCGTCACTCTTGACGAAGAAAGCGTAATTGCAGCTGATATTAACCAAAACCTCGTACTTGAAGCTGCCGATGCACTTTCAATCCTGCGCATGTCAATGGAACTTGCCTAATAGAGGCAAGCCGAAACCTGCTATAAACGGAGATTTCCCCCTTTACTTATTTTCCGTTTATATCGATATGGGAAGCCTTCCACCACCGGGCTTCCCGCCCTCCTTCATTTGGAGCTGTCGCTTGGCGGCAGCTCCCTTTCTTTTAAATTTTTGTGCAAAAAAAGCGACCGATGAAACATCGGTCGCAAAAATTGTAAAAGAATTATTCTGCTTCGATAAGACCGTAATTGCCGTCCTTACGCTTATAAATAACGTTCATTTCTCCTGTACGTCCATTTGTGAAAACAAAGAAATTATGTCCGAGAAGTTCCATCTGCAACGCAGCTTCTTCGGCATCCATGGGTTTCATGCTGAAGCGCTTTACTCGTACAATTTTGGGAGCTTCATCTTCGTCTTCTTCATAGTCATAATCATCCGACTCACCCTCATAACGCAAAGTCTGGTTGAGCTTTGACTTATGACGCAGTATCTGCTTTTCAAGCTTTGCAATCACGTTGTCGATGCTGGCATACATATCATTTGTTACTTCTTCACCACGGATAATTCCGCCTGCATAGGGGATGGTGACTTCGATAATATGACGGCTCTTTTCAACGGACATTGTTACCTGAACTTCGGTATCTTCCGGGAAGTAGCGTTCGAGCTTTGCAAGCTTCTTATCGGCAAGCTCGCGCAAATAATCCGAGACCTCGATGTTTTTGCCTGTGTAAGATATTCTCATACTTAAGCCTCCTTGTAATTCGGGTCGCACCCTTTATTTGAAGTGGCTATATTATACCACAATTCTTTCCTAAAAAGCAATACCCAATTTTCCCTACCGTTACCTTAATAGACGGACAGTCTCAACATATAACAAACAAGGTAAGCGATGTAGAGTAAAATGCTTGCATAAAGAGTAATCGACTCACCCGTTTTTGTTTTGGGAATAAAGGCGATACAAGCTATAAACGGAACAAGTACCGACATATAACGCACGGATGACAAAAGCCATGTGCATCCCATTGCTATAACAAAGTACACGAGAAAATACGCACCCAATGATGCGGAAAGTCTCTTTGCATTCATAATAAAGATAACCAGTGCAGCGAAAATAACCGTAATCGTGACCACGGGCAGAAGTATCCCACCTGCCACATCGGAGCGTTGGAACATATACCTTGCCTGATTAAACATGTATCTGGGTGTATCGAAGAAATAGCTTATGCCCTGACTCCAGTTTTCCTTTTGATACACGGAGAACTTAAAAGCATCGCCTGTTATCGCCTTATTTATGCCAAGGTATGCCAGCGTTCCTGTACAGGAAAGACCCAAGCCGCACAGGGACGATATTAGGGTTTTGGCAATGGGTTCATCGTTTTTCCTTCTATAAACTATTTCACAGACAGCATCGATGAAGATAGGAACGAACAACAGAATACCGACGGATCTTGTAAAGCCCGAAAGACCTGCAAACAGACCTGCAATAATGAACTTTTTCTTTTGAAGAAAATAAAGGCTTGTGCATGTAAGCAGCACGAACAACGGTTCACTCATCGTTGAATTCATGAATATCGCACCGGGCAATACGAGGAAGATAAGTGCAGCGAAATATGCCTTTGATTCTTCCATCATACCTTTGAAGAGCTTGTACAGCATTCCGGCAGCAAGGCTTGTAAGTACGGTATTGATTATTTGTGCGGAGACAAAGCTGTTGCCGATAAACAGATTAAAAAATCCAATCAGAAGCGGAAACATCGGGAAGAAAACAATCAGCAATCTGTCGTTTCCTTCGTTGACGTACCAGTTCTCGGCAATATTCAGATAATGGTTTACGTCCGTATTCCCCTTTGACCAAGCTTCACGCCAAAGCTGATACATGCTGCCGCTGAATCCCGGGTTAAACTGCTTATATAAAAACATTCCGAAAAACGTTGAAGCAACCCTTATAATAAAGGCAATCAGCATTATCTGAAGAAATCTGTCCTTATTGTTCTTAACCCTTTTGCCCTCTGCATATTGCCTGCCAAGCATGGTTCGGACGAAGTTCGGAATAACAAGTACCCCTGCAACGACAAACACAATCAGACAAAGTGATGAAAAAATTTCCTCATACCTTGCGGTTGCTTTTTTGTAGCTTAGAATGTGCAGCGCATAGACAAAACCCAAAAACGCAAGCGTTGCATAGGTTATAAGTTTACGCTCGAATTTTCCCTCATCGGAGTCAGTGCAAACAATCTTCAAATAGGAAACAAGGACACACAACGCTGCGGCAACGACACCGATAATGCACACGTACACATATGTATGACTGAATTCGTGTTTTTGATAATAGGCATAGACTGCCGTTGCCAACAGAATAAAAATCGTGCGGACAATATCTATAACTTTATCCGTAATACTGGGCATTGATTTTCTTTCCAAAGTTCTTCTCTCCTCTTTAGCAGTATTATTTTTACGTTAATCATTAAGTAACAGTTCGGTAAGTTCCGAAACCGACTCTACAATCATATCCGCACCATACGAGCGGAGTTCTTCTTTTGAACCGAAGCCATAGGTAACGCCTATACTCCTGATTCCCGTAATTTTAGCACCCTCGATATCGTAGCATCTGTCGCCTATCATGACGGCATTATCGCAATTAATAGGATAGAGGGATTTAATATGATTAATAACATCCGCCTTTTGCGGTCTGTCATCATTTAAGGTATTACCGCACACAAAGCAAAAATATTGAGCCACATTGAAATGTTCCAATATTTGTATGGTGTATTCCTCGGGCTTACCGGTTGCGACAATGAGTTTTTTCCCGTCAGCGAAAAGTGCTTTTAAAAGAGACTCAATGCCGGGATAAAGAGCATTTTCAAAAAGACCTTTGACTGAAAACCGTTCGCGGTAATACTGCGTTGCAAGAGCAGCCTCGCTGTCCGAGAGTGAGAAAAAGGTTTTGAATGAATATAAAAGCGGTGGACCTATGAACTTTTTCAGTTCATCCGTGCTCGGACTTTCAATACCCATTTTTTCAAGAGCATAAGCGACGCAGCGTGTAATTCCGTCGGCGGAATCGGTCAATGTTCCGTCAAGGTCGAAAAGTATGTATTCTAACTTTGTTCTGTCGATAATCATGGTAATATTCCCTCTTTATCTATAAGTGTTTCGGGAATTTGCGCATCGATTTTTTTAAAGTAATAAGTCATAATGTCCTCGATAGCACCTGCGGATGAAGATCCCGAAAGTCCGTTGGGTATGCAAACGCAAATAGCGATTTCGGGTTCGTCTTTCGGAGCGAAAGCCACGAACCAACTGGTATTTTGAATATCAATGGTAATATTTCCGACCTGAGCCGAACCTGTTTTGCCGCAGATTTTCTCAAGATAACCCAGTTCTGCAAATTCCTCTGAGAAGGAACTACTTGCCGTACCGCCGTCCTCGGGTGAAACAACGCCCGCCATGCCTCGGCGGATAGCCTCCCAATATTCATCGGGTGCGTCGATTTGGTTGAAAACAACGGGCTCTGTCTCGTAAACTATGTTGCCCGAAGCATCGGTAACATTTGAAACGATATGTGCATCGTAAACCGTACCTCCGTTTGCGATTGCGGAAACATAACGTACAGCCGCCACGGGTGTAACGAGCAGAATACTCTGTCCTATACCCGTTCTTATGGTGAGCGACGAACGCCACTGAAGTTCGTTAAGTAAACTTGTTATCTCCGTAACCCAGCCTTTACTTCGTGTTATACCGTCGGGTATACCCAATTCTTCGCTGAGTATTTTTCTTATCGTAGCACCCTTACCTACAAGTGAACCGTCCTGTAACTGCATGAGCTTATCCGCACATGTTTCAATAGCATCCTGTTCTACTGCAACGTTTCTCTCCACCTGGTAGCCTTCAAGCATGGCGCATAGCTTGTTAAAAACAAGCAGCGGTAAACTTGTCGATTGGTCGTTGTGAAGTTTTGTATTGTCGTAAAGGTCTGTTTGTCCGCCGATAATGCCGGAAGTTTCGCCTGTAAGCTCAATGCCCGTATAGCTGGCAAGTCCGAGCTGTTCCGCCCATTTTTTGAGTTTATCTATTCCGAGCCTGTTGGCAATTTCGCAAAAATAATAGTTGCAGGAATTTGTCAGTGCTTCAACTACCGTTTGGTTTGAATGTTTATCGGGTCTTGAAGTCCAGCATTTAACGGGGTTACTTAGAATAATCTGTCCCGTTTCGCTGTCGTGAAGGTAGTAGGGAGACGCATCGTCGATTGTTTCGTCAAGCGTTGTTACACCTTCCATCAATCCCGCAATACCGGTACACATCTTGAATATCGAACCCGGAGCAAGTTTCATTGAAATTGCTTTATTTCTCGTAGGTGTTGTTTGCGCCGCATCATCACCCGTGTACAGGTATTCAACCTGTTCCGGTGTCAATCCCTCAACAAACCAATTCGGATCATATCCCGGATAGGATGCCATCGCCTTTATATTGCCCGTGTTCACGTCCATGACGACAATTGCACCCGTCTTTGCCGTTTCTATACTCTCATACTCCGCATATTCCTCCGTATAAACACCGTCACCGTCAGGGTCAATGAGGTTCTGCTGTTTTTGATTGATTTCCTTTATGATATTTTCAAGTGCATCTTCAACGATAATTTGCAGTTGCAAATCAAGCGTAAGCGTAACATCGTTTCCGTCGGTAGCCGGAATGTTGCTTATGTACTCTATTATCGAATTGTTCGCATTTGTTTTAAGCTCTATCTTTCCGTGATGCTCGTATGAGTTGCCTGTAAGATACTGTTCCATGGTTGCTTCCACACCCGAAACTCCCACCTTGTCATCACGGGAATATCCTTTATTTACGTACTCATCGTAATTTTCTTCGGTAAGCCCTTGGCAATATCCCAAAACATGTGCTGCGGTCTCTCCGTAAGGGTAAACTCTGATTGTGCTTTTGGACGTCGATACGCCCTCAAGCTTCTTCATCTCAAGCTCCGCAACCGTTGCCGTGCTTACGTCATACGCAATTACTATCGGTTCATAACTTTTATAATCGTTAAGTAATACTTCCTGGCGAATGGAAATTATCTTTACCGCTTCTTCATAAGCAAGGTTGGAAGGAATGAACCAGGACGATCTCAGTTTAAGATAAGCGTTTTCCGCACTTATCCATTCGGAGATGGGTTTCTCCGTACCGTCGCTGTTTTTGGGAATGGAAAAACCGCAGGCATTACAGAAATTACGATAACGTGAAGTTATGGTTTTTTCGTTTGTTGAGCCCCAATCATAGTAAAATTCACCGTTCTCCGCCATGCGAATGTACGAAGTGTCAATAGTTGTTCCGCCGTTCTTCTCTATTATCCGTATCGCTTCCATCAGCGACTCGGTATAAACTGCGCTGTAATAATCTGAACGCTTATTGCCGTCTCTTAAAAATACAACATTATAGCTTATCTCGTCATAGGCAAGTGTTAAGCCGTTGCAATCGTAAATCGCACCTCTCTTACCTCTGAGCGTAATGGTGTTTATCGATTCCTCCTGCGCCTGTGACGAATACTGCGCACCTTCTTTTATTGTCAAAGCATAAAGACCGTTTATAAGTATTCCCATCATGATTACAAACACTACAGACAGGATAACAAACCTCGAAATCGGTCTTCTTGATGCCTTGCGAGTATGATTCGTGCTGCGTGCGTATTTTCTCTTTCGATATGAAACTGTCATCTTTCCTCCTGTAATATCAGTATTTTTCTTTCTTCTTGTATGCCGGACTTAAAAGCGAATAACACAGCATTGCAACCGCCGCAGTTAAAATCGCACACGGAAGAATATGCGTCAGGAAAATAGTCGAAAATCCGCTGATTCTCCTGCCTGAAATCAGGCAATAAACATACGTCAAGCCTTCGCTTATTACTATGCCCAAGAGCGATACCCCTGCCGGAATAAGTACGTTATCCGCATAGAATTTGCCGTGAAATATTCCGCCCGATACTGCCGCAAGCAAAAATGTCAGCGATGTCAATCCCACATTTGTCGATGAAATCGTATCGATTATAAACCCCACTACCGTCGAGATAATTGCCGTCGGTATGAATCCCGCAAGCATTGAAAATACAACCGTCAGCGCAAAGAGGCAATGCGGCGCATAGCGTGCTATCCCCAGCATGTCAAAAATCATATAATCGAGTATTACGGCAATTATCGTAAAAATCACACTGCGCCTTGTCATTTGGAGTTTCCTTCGGTGAGTATTACCGTTACTTCCTCAAGATGCATAAAGTCAACGGCAGGGGATATTATCGCATGTATTTCACCTTCGGCAAAAACCTCCGTTATCGTTCCGACCATTATTCCCTTAGGATAGATTCCGCCTATTCCGCTTGTAATAACGGTATCTCCCGGCGTCAGGTTCGTTCTGTCCGACGGCAGATAATAAAGCTGTAGCTCCGCTTCGTCGCTCTTTCCGTCCAGTACGCCCATTGCCATGCAGTTATCCCTTGTTCGCTCTACCATTATCGGCACTGTGGACGATGAATCTATAATACAGGTTACTTTACACCAGTTATACCCTACTTCACTTACCTTACCGACAAGTCCCTCGTTTGCTATAACCGCCATATCAATATCCACTCCGTCACTTCTTCCGATGTCCAGAGTGATCGTTCTGAACCATATGCCGCTTGATGTTGCTATAACCTTGCCCGTACACAGCTGTTCGCTTGTCAGCGAAAGCGATGAAGCATAGTTCAGCAGCGATGAAAGTCTTTCATTTTCTTTTCTCAGCTCGTTAAGCTCCGTATCCTGCTGCTCCCTTGCCGCAAGTTCTGCCCTCAATCGTTCGTTTTCAATGTCCGCATCCGTCGTGCTGAATACTTTCTTGAAAAATCCCGATATTGACTTTGACGCCTTTGCAGCTACGCTCTCTATGGGTGTAAGCACCGTTGCCAATCCGTTCTCTATATGTTCGGACACCTTACTCCCGTTTGCTATCAAGATAACTACCAACAGTATCGCTATCGCTATAAGCGTTATCGCTCCGGGACGTACATTCTTTCCGTCACTCTTCATTTCGTACCTCATTTGTTTCAGTCTTTTTTTCAGTTAAATCCATAATGATATTATACGTTATCACTGCTTTGTTTGCAAGTGGATATTCACTTTGCTTTATCCTTTTTATCGAGTTTTATTACGTTTGAATCGCGTTAATCTATTGTTATAAAATCATCGAAATTCGGTATAACGAATTTTCCGTGCATCCTTCAAATCCGAAATCAACGATTCATATTTACGAAAATCCGCCGACGGCATATGACATAACGCATACGCAGTTATCGAATGAACGCTAAATTCTTTTCATTTCTTTGCTTTTAATCGACGTAACTCCTTGCACTCGGCGAAAAAATGTTAAAAAATTGTGAACTTTGCTTAAAATGTATTGACAACATGGATATGTATGGTAAAATATAAGTAAATTAATTATTTCCGAAAAGGAGAACTGAAAATGAAAAAAACATTAACTCTTATCATCGCATTTGTGATGCTTGCCACCTGCTTTATAGGTTGCGCAAGCGAAAATGCAAACACCGAAACTCCGGCTCCGACGCAGGAAGCGATGGCAGATGTTACTGCCGAACCTACGCAGGCTCCCACCATAGTACCGATTACACTTGAACCTACAGCGGAACCGGTCGTAACAACTGAGCCTTATGGCTATCCCTATAAATTAGATGAATATGTCTATTTGGAACTTATTCCTATGAATACAAAGTGGATTGACGATACGGCAAAGTTGGAAAATCAGACGATTTACTTTGAAACAAGTGATGAGGATGTTGAATTTTTCGAACTCGAGGATAAGTTCGGCTTTACTGCCACAATCGCACTTCCCGAGGGTGCTGAGATAAGGGACATATACGAAAACGGTGATTTCCCCTACCTCCTTTCCGAAGGTGACGAAATGTATGGTATTACTAAATACATCTACTGGCACGATGAATGTGTGGGCGCAATTGCCGGGTGTTATTTTCCGTACTATTCTTCCGGAAGCAGCGAACCCGAAATGGAAAAACAGCAGTACTTCTACTGGATGAATAACTGGCATAGAGTTGCCCAGTTTGCTTGGGAAGCATCCGAAGGATATGAAGAACTTGAAATGACGAATGACCATCATAGAGTTATCGGTCAGGTTTTCTATGACGGACATTTTACAGGAGGAAGCATATTCGGTGACGATAGTTTGTATGTCGATATCTATCATCCCGCAATTCTGTACAGCCAGCGTGAAAATCTCTGCTATGTCATAGTTGACTTCAAACCGGGAATTGACACGGAAATTCTCAGAGAGATAGCACAAAGCATAGAGATAACCGCCGAGGGCAGACCCATCTGGACGAATCCGGAACAATAACAATACCAGTACAACCTAAATAGGGGCGGTATATAAACCGTCCCTATTACATTTTTGATAACACTGATATAAAGCAAGATTGATTTTAACACAAACCTGCAAATTCTCTCAAAAAGCAAGTCCTATTCTCTGTCCACGTTGAATCGATGAAGAATATCGAGAATCAACTTCAAGTCTTCTTTTTCCAGACTCCTGATTTGCGCAACTGCTTCATTAATAAGCGCAGGAGACTCGATGGTTTCATCGAAGAATTGACTCGGAGTTGTCTCGAGATATTGGCAAATTTCGAGGAAATCACGCATCAAAGGTAACGATCTGCCCGACGAGATGTTGTATACATAGCTGCGGCTATGACCAAGGTCGAGGCTCATTTGATACTCTGAAACCCCCTTTTGAAGACGGAGTTCAGTGATTCGATTTTTTATGAATTCTTTTGACTCATCATTCATTTGTGTCACCACCCTTTCTGCATTATATTATAAGTGATTTTTTTACATCACTATACCAAGATTTTACGCTTTATTTGTCCGTTTAATACAATCTTTTACGTTGTTTTATTAATTAAGGTTTAAAATGGCATAAAAAGGCAATAAAATGTTTTCACATAAAACTTACATACCCGCATCACATTGAGAAGACGTAGCACAAGAGAGTACATTTCGGTAAAACCAATTGTCCCATGTGTGCATATCACAATAGCTTATAACTTGCCTCAACAACAATCCATTGTCCAAAGCCCTTCCATCGGAAAACGAGTCTCATTCAATCGATAAAGAAATGCATCTATGTTGCACATATATCGCTCAATCTATTTTGATCTCAAAACCGTTTATGTGTAAAGATAGAATCGAAGATTTAAAACAACTTAAATAATTGTAACTATTCCACAATAATTTCGTCAGGTGTTGGAGTACGCTGTCGTAAAAGGTGCTATAATGTATTCAGAGTATTATTTTGACAATAAAACCGCAGCAATAGACATTCGGTGCCATTTAAGTTGTTTTACAATGCTTTGTGTAATGTTTGTTTATTAGGCAGTTTATACGTCATAGCAACTAAAAGGAGAATAGCAGATATCGGTGGTATCGACACTGTATTTCTCTTTGTTGTAAGTACTTGAGTCAACTATATGCA
>CAYPXV010000030.1:10910-15635 GCA_964414925.1 uncultured Clostridium sp.
GCTTGGACAATGTATTCGACAACATCAACGACTTGAACAATAGAATCGGAAGTGTTGACGATCATGTTGAGATGGTTTACGGCAAAGTAAATTACGTAGAACAAAGCGTTGCCGTAGTGAGCAGTGAACTCAACCAGTTGGCAAAAGACTTTCATGATTTTGCGATGATGCAGATTCATGCAAACAACTTGTCAAAAGCACAACAGAAGATAATTATAATCAGACAGGAACTCGAAAAAAGGTTCGGGCATTATGATGTCGTAAGAAGAACTACCACGGGTATTCTTCAGGCGGATGATCTCGGCATTGTAAAAAAGAGTACAATCACCAATGCGACAGAAGAAATAATGATTCAAACTCCGGGGTACTGGCTTGCGCCATGTCTTGTTTCGCTTGCCGCATGGATTAACGATCAACCGGAGCTTGCCGAACGTGCCTTAAAGGAAGCAATAAAGAGAAACGATGAGAAGACATCCCTGTTCTTTGCGCTTATTTGTCGCAGAGCGGACAGAAAGGGAGCATCGGTCAAGTGGATACAGCGTTATCTTGCAAATCAGGATGAAGAAAGCTTAGACAGAAAAGCGATAATTATCCTTGATGCCTTTGCAAGCGGACTGCTTGGTGCAGACTCCGAAGGCATAGTTGCAAGACAGATGGGTGAATGGCTTGAACGAATTTCGGAGAAGCCCGGTTTTGTTGAGCAACAAACGAAGCAGTGGTCGGATGCTATGTTATTAAAGAGAAGACCCATCGATTCCACTGCATATCCATATCTTCGCAAATACAGTCCGACTTGGCCCGCACTGGAAGACATAATGGAGGGTGCAAATCTACACAGCACAATACTTAACTATTTCACCGATATTTTCGATCAAGAGGTCTCCATTGATTCTCTCAAAGCGCAGCTTGATGAAATTCTGGACAATCTTGTTACCGGATTTGACGAGGAAGAAATACCTCTGAGAAAGGAAGAAAAATTTAACCAACTCGTCATCGACTTTGACGGCGACGAAGACAGAGCCAACCAGAACATGGCAATTGAAGAAACAGCATTTGAAGAACGCAAGGATTTCAGTCAGTTGCTCACAGATGCAGCTATGAAACCCGAAAGTTCGCACGCAAGTCCTTCCACGCAGAAATTCGCCCTGGCACTGTCCAAGGAATGGATAAGCAATGCATATAACGATGTCGTTGCGCAAAATCGAATGAAGATTCCCAATGAAATCGAATTTAAAGTCAATACTTTCCAAGATAAGACCACCGACGGTAAAGACGAAGAAGAGCTTGTAAAGAAGCATAATTTATTTGTCGAGAAAGAAAAAACATATGCACTTGCGAGTCTCTCTCTCACCGGGTTTGAGAAGTTTTGTCTCTGGGGCGGTATTTTGACGGGATTGGTCGGTATAATTATGGCGATAACTTCTTCCTGGTTTTTGGGCTTACTTGCAATTATCGGAGGTTTAGCCATGGTTATTAACTATTCCTCGAAAAGAAAACAACTTGAGCAAAACCGTCAGTCGATTATAGCTCGATACAATGCAAAAAAGACAAACAACGCAAAAATAGTCCGAGCTATTCTTGCGGAAGTTGTTGACTTCAGAGCGGAATTTGAAGCAAAAGACAGTGAAAGCAAAAAGGTTCTTGATTTTCTTGAGCAAATCAGTCCCGACCAGTATGTAAGAAAGCTTTCGGATTCGACTCGCCGAGTAAAGATCAAGTAAAGGAGAATAAGAAAATGAATGCTAAATACAGAAACGACTTTATAAAAACGCCTGCAAACGAAGCAAATATACCGTGCCCCGCTTGCGGAAAGTTCAACAATCCGGAGGACGGATTCTGCATTTTTTGCGGTGAAGATCTGCCCGTTTCAAAGAGAGTTCAGAATAATGTTCCCGCATTTGCTCCTACGGATGAATCTTCCGGTAAAGAAACTTCTGTTAAAGAGTCTTCCGACAACGAGCTGCCTGTTGAGACTGAAAAAGCTGAGTTTTATGTTCTTAAAACCACTCAAGGAGACAACAAGTCGTCTGTTAAGGATGTAAAATATGTAGAGCCTAATAACGTATTTGCACAAGGATTACCCGAATGGAGCATAGAGCCTCCGCAGGTAGTAGTGAGGAGGCGCTGACTTAATGACTGTAACGGCAATCACACCTCCGAGAACGTATTTTGAATGGGTAAATATTCTTGATATCTTGAAATCGAAGTCCGACGATGAAGCGGTATTATCCGCAATGCAAAAGGGCACTATCGAGTGGCAATCGGGAGTAGCGGAGCGATTTACCAAAAAGCTGGTTGATGTTATTAATCATAGACTAAACGCTGCCGCCGATAGGTTTCAAAAGGAAATGACTCATGCCTATGGGCAAGAAAGAGTTATTGTACAGGCTCTAATCGCCCTGCGCAAGGAATTGAGCTTTTTATCCGAAGCTATCAACCTTCCTGCTATTCCGGAGAAAGATCGTCCAAAGTATCATAAGTTGGTAATCGATCAAGCGAACAATATGCAGAATGCCCTTGAAGATTCCGCAAAACGGGATCGCAGCGGCAAGCTTGCAAGTATTATAAAAAATAACAAAGTAAATGCTTTTTAAAAGGAAGTACCAATAGATGAGCAATCAAGCGGAAAGCAAAGAAATACTAAAGAGGTATTCGACTGCGCGAATTCCTTTTATAGCGGTTAACACAATCGAGAGAAAAAGAACCTTAAATATTCTGAAAGAAGTTTCGGAAGAATTATCTTTGCCTTTCTATGTGCATACGCTATCAAGAGGATTATATGACCTAAGCACTCAAAGGTCAATTAATGACGACAAATCCATATACGGCGCCATAGAATTTATGGGCGAACAAATGAGGAAAAAGCAATATTTGACCCTTATTTTGACCGAAGTGCCGGATATCAGCGGCGATAACGATTGTGCCAGGCAAATTTATGACTTGGTAACATTAGCAGACGAGTCGGGCGGTAGCGTAATCGTACTTACAAATAATGCCGTATGGAATCAACTTCAAAGGCTTGGGATGATTGTAAAGCTTGATCTTCCCAACGAAGAAGAGATGTATCCCATTATAAAAGGGAGCATAGATGATTATCGTTCCGAAATTCCCATTGAATGGGATGATACCGATGTCAGAGAAGCTGCGTCGATATTAGCAGGCGTAACTCGCATTGAAGCGGAAAACGTCATCGCAGCACTTATAGCCAATAGGCGTATCAAAAAATCCGATATGGACGAAATCAGGTATGCAAAGGACAGGCTATTTTCCGACATATCCGGATTGGAAAAAATCGATGTTGATGAAAGTGTCAAGGATGTAGGCGGATTAGAGGGGCTTAGAAAATGGCTGAATGAAAAGAAAGAGCTTTTCGCACCGGAAAAGCGTGATGAACTAAGAGCTAAAGGTTTGCGTCCGCCCAGGGGAATTTTACTGGTCGGTGTTCCCGGCTGCGGTAAATCACTCTCCGCAAAATCCATCTCCGCCAATTGGAGGCTGCCCCTATATCGATTGGATTTCGCAACCGTTCAGGGCAGTTATGTCGGTCAATCGGAGCAGCAATTAAAAGACGCCTTAACGACAGCGGAAAATGTATCGCCCTGTATTCTTTGGATTGACGAAATCGAAAAGGGGTTATCGGGAGCCGGCGGATCAAATGACGGCGGCGTATCCACCCGTATGGTCGGACAATTTCTATTCTGGTTACAGGAATGCAAAAAGCAGGTTTTCGTTGTCGCTACGGCAAACGATGTATCAATGCTACCGTCCGAACTTCTGCGCAGGGGTAGATTTGACGAACTGTTCTTCGTTGACTTACCCACCTCCAATGAACGCCGTGATATTCTCTCTCTGTACATGCGTAAATACTTAAATCTCAACTTTGCGGGTCCGTTTGCGGATAGGATTGTAGAGCTGACCGATGGATTTACAGGTGCCGATTTGGAATCTACCGTAAGAGACCTGGCGTATCGTTCCACTGCTAACAGTAGTTTTGTGCTGAATGAGGAAAACATGATAACTGCATTCAGCAATGTTATTCCTCTTTCGCAAACAAGCCCGGAGAAAATCGAAGCAATACGAGACTGGGGTAAGGAACGAGCCGTTCCCGCATCGGGTAGACCGATCGGCGAACAGGAAATTTCTCAAAGAAAAGGTATTTTCAAGACACGCAAGGTATTGGTATAATGAAGCCATGACCTACAGAAATAATTAATTAGGAGGAAGAAAATGCCAAAACCATTGTTAAGAACTCCATCGGCACAGACAAAATCCGATAGCGTTTTGAGCGTAACCGGTGATCGGCAACAGAAAAAAGAAGCTCAACAAATGGATAAACTGAAACTGAACAGGCTTTTGAGAAAGCCGCGTTCAAAAAAATACATGGAAGCAATCACTAAGCTGGATGCAGGCGGACATGTTCACAATCAACGTCAATTAGATGAAATTGTCAATGCAATTCGTGAAGAATTTCCCGAGATAGAGGTCTTTGACGTATTGTTGGGAATTGTTTCTATATGCTATTTGGGTGACCCTTATGAAGTTCATACACTTAACCCGGTAGGCTTTATAATTGAGCATTATGAAAAAGGACGTGCGATGCCCGGTAAGCTCGAAACTGCTCGCTCCCTTGCAAAGTGTGGAAGTTATGACTGTGTCGAAGTGTACGACGATTGCTGTATGGCAATCAGTCCCAACGGTTCGGTTTCAGTGATACCGTTTTGAAGG
>CAYPXV010000031.1:0-15403 GCA_964414925.1 uncultured Clostridium sp.
ATTGGCGTGCTCAAAATCTATGCATTTGCCGACGTTGGGAACAAGTACGAATTGTGCTTCGACTCGGTATTGTGAAATGCGATTATATCGCCGACAATTTGCAAGTTTTTTCACAGGAAGAAAAAATGAACAGCTGGAATAAGGATTATCCCGAAAGCATCTTGGTTGGAAAACTCCTACCGAAGTTTTTAAAGAAAGTGTTGCACTTGCTTGATAATCCGCTTATAGAATATGCTCCCTTCTAAGTGACAAGTTTTATTATTTCACTTGTCTACCTAAAAGGGAGCATATCGCACATTTACAACAGCCCCACATATTCTTAAGCACACGGATTAATCGTATAGAGAATCGATTTCGGAAATTTCGGTGATTTCGTTTGTTGTGTTATTCCAAGAATAGATGGCAAGATGGTCTCGGCGATTTTGGAACAGCACTCCATCATTGGTAAGCAAAAAGTCTTTGGCTACGACCTCATCGACGGCTTGCTTGATACATGTGTCCGCATTATGAATAACAAGGCGGTTATAGGAATCCAGGTAATAAAGATTCGAACCGTCGTACGCCACATCTGTAGAATACATTTCGCTTAAAATAACCTCATAGTCCCCGCTGTTCAAATTCATGCAGTTCAGAGTTGCCTGTGAAGTATCCACATAATACATTTTCCTGCCGTGTATAAACAGCAACTCTATCGAGAAGGAATCCGGTTCCTTACTGCTTCGGTCAAGCAGACCGAAAAACCAGTCTGTTTCCTCGTTCCATTGGTACACGACAGATTCTTTCATTGTGTCAAGCTCAAGCTTTACCAAATCGCAATCGGTGGTTATAGTGTCCCATCCTGCGGTGGGATAGTGCGTGGTTGTGCGTAGATACCAGACATTGTCCCCTTTACCGTAAACAGTTCTTCCGCACGTGACAATTTCTCCCTCTAACGGGCTGAGGGGAAAAGCATAGCTGGTTCCAGTAGTCTTATCCATTATGGTAGCACCGTCCAAGCCTGTCGTCACAATAAATGCATCTGTTTCGTACCTGTCTGCTGTAGCGCGATTATAGATAACTGTTTCTTCGCTTTTAACACATCCGATCAGTAGCAGCGGAAGTACGCATAATGCCGCAACACCGAAATGTTTCCTTTTCTTTAATTGCCAGTTTGTATTCCTTTTGTAAATCAGGTACAACATGACAAAAATCAAAATAAAAGACAGCAGCAGTTGCAATCCGATCTGTGTCCGACTCAATTCGTTTTTTCCACCATTGAGGTAAACACTGCCAACGGTCAAAGCCCATGGAGCGGGAACGGAAAGAAAGCTCTCCGCTCCGCCTGCGGTCAAGAGCGGTAGCGGTAAAATACCGATTGCCGTCATCAGCGTCAACGCAAATTTTTTCAAAAGAACGGACAAAAGCAAAATTACGATGGCGGCATATAAATATCCCACCACTTTCAAAGCAAGTTGTAAACAGAACGCCTGCCATAGATTCATGTGCTTTACGGTAGATCCGAAGCTGCGAATGGATTGCAAAGAAAACGTTCCGTTGGGCAGACCGAATCGAGTGGCGCAGTAAATAAAACTAAAAGACTGTAGAAGCATTGTAAGTACAAAAGTTAATATCAGTGCTACGGCTACTTTGGCAAGCACTTGGTACTTTGCACTTCGTTTCTGAGTTAATAGAATCTCGTTCATTCGGCAGGCATATTCTTCGCAAAAGATTGGTGTCAACAGAATTATCAGAACCAGCATGAATAAATAGTCAGGGCTTTGATCCGTCAGTAATACTTTCCAACCGCCTGTGTAGAGGAAGGATCGGTCATCCGATTCTCGAACGAATATGTATTGGTTGTACAGCTTGGAAAAACCTATGTACTTTGCGTCCTCTGCCGAAAGTCTATCAAAAGCTTCCCGATATTCCGCTTCTGTAACATCGCCGGAGTAATAACTCTGTTTTAACTGTTCGAGTTCATGATGTACCGAATTAAGCCGTTCCATCTCCGTTTCCAGAAAAGTTCGTTTTTCTTCGGTCAGTGTGCCTTTTACCTGAGAAAGGTAACTTTCGTAAACTGCTCGATTATCTTCAAGTACCTTATCATAAGGTTGTGTAAACAGCAGACATCCTGCAAGTTCAACGATTAAAAACGCAAGAATAAGTAACCATCCTTTTCTTTTAATGAGCAGTTTTTTCCATTCATATCGTATCATCGACCTGTTCTCCTTTCCATTCGTCCCGGGTTGAAACGCAGAATAGCCAATACCATCACCGCAGTAGTCAGAATTACACCTGTAATCACAAATTCAAACAAATGAATCGGTATCCCAAAAACATTGACGAAAACGGTATCGGTCACGATTTCTCGTGCCATAATCAATTCTATCGGATTGAACCATTTCAGCCCTACTCGAGTACGACAAAATTCTTGTAAAATAACAAGTATCATAATTCCGCCGAATCCCGAGACAAAGGTGGTCAGTACATGCTTGCACAAGCAGGAACACAGTAGAATGAAACCGGCACACCCAAGCATACCGAGAGTTTTTATGCCGCCTGACCAGAGTACAAACTGCCCAACAGTCATATTCAGCGGCGTAGCTTCCAGATTTCGAATAGCATATATCGGACTGTCAAGAGCTTCTATATGTCCTGATAAATGCTGCAAAACGAGAAAATCCTCGCTATAGAATAAGATGCAAATTAATAAAATAAACATCGTAGAAGTAGTCAGTCTAGCTGCAACAGTCATGCCACTGCCAAGCTTTGATGTTCGTTGAAGCATGTACATTTCCGTTTCGCATTCGGTTACAAACACGGTACAAAGCCCAAATAAGGACAGCAGAACAATGAGCATTGACGAATAATCGTGGTTCAGCCACACCTCGATATATCGGGTGTCTGCGAATTGAGAAATTACTCTATATTGAAAGACTCGAGCAAATGCTTCGCTTTCAGCGGTCTTATACGAGTTTCCGATCCCTCGATAAAATTCCGCAAGCTCATTAGCCTCCTCTACAATACCGATAGCTTCATTTATGTACAGATAGTCGAATTCCATTTCATTTTCAAACTGAGAAAAGAAAAACTCGTAATCCTCATATTCACTGCTTGTATATGTGCCCGAACCTTCATCAAAATCAATGTTCATCGATTCTTCTTTGTCCATTAAGGGACCGTAAATTTCCATTAATTCATGAATGTTTTCGGCAGTAATAGTACCATTCCATTGAGCGTAAAAGTCTTGATAAACGGAGTCGTAGGAGGCAAACTCGGCGGTTTTCTTTCGGTACTCCGCACTTAATTTCCAGCCATTTACCGCAAGCAGCGCAACTAAGAACAGCAAAATCCAGGGATTGAGAAAATTCTTTTTCCATTCAAAACCGAACAAACGTAAAAAAGATTTGTTTTTCACATTGATTCCTCCCCGCAATAATAGAGGAAAACCTCCTCCAAATTTGCCGCAACGGATACAGCAGACGGATGGGGCTGTTCTTCCGATATGATTCGAAGCTTAATGCCGTCTCCTTCTCTTGCCATGTTACTGATGGTATGATGAACAAGTTCCGTGGGAACATCCGTTTCATGTAACTCCAGCATCCATACCTTTCCGTTTAACTCGTTACACAATGTAGCCGGGGTATCATACTTCAACAGATGCCCCTCGTGCACCAGAATTATCTTGTTGGCAATAAATTCAATGTCAGGAACGATATGGGTTGCCAAAATGATAATTCTGTTTTAGGAAAACCGAGATAGCAAATTGCGAAACCTGATTCGTTCTCTGGGGTCAAGACCTGCTGTAGGCTCGTCCAAAATCAAAACACCTGGGTCGTTCAGCATCGCCTGAGCGATACCAAGCCTTTGACGCATACCTCCTGAAAGGGCACCGACTTTTTTCTCCATCGCTTCGGTCAGATTAACCGTCTCAAGCAGTTCTCGAATACGCTGCTCTCCCTTATCTTTGGGAATATCCTTTAGCACGCACATGTATCGTAAAAATTCAAGGACGGAAAAATCCTTGTAGAATTGAGGGTACTGGGGAAGGTATCCTATGTTGCTTAAAAATTCACTTCCCATTTGACAGATATTCTTATCATTGATGTAAATCTCGCCGCCATCGCTTTTGATGATTCCCATAAATAAGTTGATAAGCGTCGTTTTTCCTGCGCCGTTTGTGCCAAGCAGTCCGTACACCCCATTTTCGAGGGTAACGGAAAAATCCTTTAAAGCATATTTTCCTTTGTATTTTTTTGACAGGTGTTCAAATCTAACGTTCATTGATTAGTTACCTCCTTGCAATGCATTCATCGATTCCGCATCGGACAGATAGTAAGGCCCGAGCAGAGTTAAAAGACAGGAACCGCCTAACTGGTCGATGCGGTAATTTCTCGGCACGATTACGGCGTAGAATACGCCTTCCCCATCAAAACCGGTCAAGTCAACCGTTACGGTAACGGTCACTTTCTTTCCGTTTTTAGTGCTGACATACACAACATCATCCTTGTCGATAGAAATCGGTTCATGATCAAGATACAGTACCAAACCGAAATTCGCAACATCCGAGCCTTTTAATTCAAATTTTACCTCCAACTCATCGTCTTCGGTAACGGAGAACAAGTAACCAAATGATTTCTGACCGTTGACGTAAATTCCGTATTCGACCTCTTTTTGGTATTCTCCTGAAGCAAACATCTCTGCTTCGTAGGATGTTAAATCGGTGTATTCTTGGTAAACCTGCTTCATGCTGTCGGGCAACTCGGGATATTCCGATACAGGAGGATCCACCAGGTATTTCATGCGGAGAGTAAGTCCCATGCCTGACCAATCGCCCATAGTAACCCCTGTCCAACTATCATTGATAAAATAATTCGGGTTCGCAACCAATATAAATCCAATCTCCCGCATATCTCCTGCCTGTCCGACAGTCGGAGTGAAAATCAGCTCAACTATAAAACTTTCACCGTTCATAGATGGAAATTTGTGCATATAATCAATTGCTTCGTCCTCGGCGGTACAATACGGTTGAGGCTGTCCGTCCACGTAAAGATGAATACCGAAATCTTTATCGGGCAAGTCGGTAATATGTATTTGTAGCTGCAAATGCATTTGCTCACCTTCATAGGTGAGATACGAACCTAACTCATCCGTTTGAACTTGTCCGATAACGGAAACATGATTGCCTGTTTTATTTGCGGGCTTGCCTTGGAATGTCGCTTGTGGTCCTTCTGTAGCTTTCGGGGTTTCTGCACTCGGCACAACAAATAAATTCTCCACCGTTTCCCATGCCGTCGGTTCTGAATTACCGCTTGTACAACCGCATAAAATACATAGTGCGAGAATTACCGCAAGACATTTATATTTTCTCATCATTTGTTCCTCCCTCGGTTAATCGTAATGGAATGGACGAGACTGTTCCCGTATTCCCATTTTAATTATACAACACGAAGCGTTTTTTTGATATATTATTCCGACTGTGCAATTCTTACTTAAAGCACTGTGGAATTAAGATAATTATTCAGTTTATTGTCGGGTATGGCTTCTCCGCCGGATTACGCACACATAAGATTTCACAAATAATTCTTGATTAATATTCCGAATTAAAGTATAATTAAATGATTATTTATTGACCTTAACAGGTCGGCATGGAGGACAGATGGCTTACCCAAGAGAATTAATTAGAAATTTTTGTATTATTGCACATATAGATCACGGTAAATCTACGCTTGCGGATAGGCTAATGGAATACACAGATACAGTCAGTGCCAGAGACATGGAAGAACAATTGCTTGATTCCATGGACATTGAGCGCGAAAGAGGAATAACAATAAAATCCACCGCAGTTCGTATGTTCTATACGCATACCGACGGCAAGCGATATATGCTTAACTTAATCGATACTCCCGGTCATGTTGACTTCACATATGAAGTAAGCAGAGCATTGGCTGCTTGCGAAGGTGCTGTATTGATAGTTGACGCAACGCAGGGAATAGAAGCACAGACTTTGGCAAATGTTTATCTTGCCATAGATAATGATTTGGAAATACTGCCCGTTATCAATAAAATCGATTTGCCGTCTGCCGATCCCGAAAATGCGATACACGAAATCGAAGATATAATCGGTATACCTGCCGAGGATGCACCACAGGTTTCCGCTAAGACAGGGCTGAACATTGAAAAGGTTCTTGAAAGAATCGTGACGGACTTTCCTCCTCCCAAGGGAGATGTTGACGCTCCGTTGAAAGCACTTATCTTTGACAGTTATTATGACAATTATAAAGGTGCATTAAGCTATGTTCGCATTATGGACGGTGTAGTTAAGGCCGGCGACAGAATAAAGTTCATGAATGTCGGGAATGAATTTGATGTAACCGAAGTCGGTGTTTTTACTCCCGCATGGAAAACGACGGATGAGCTTTCTGCCGGTGAGGTCGGCTATATTTCGGCTTCGATAAAGTCCGTTGCCGAAACTAAAGTAGGTGATACCGTTACATTGGCTGATAATCCTGCCGCAGAACCTCTTAAGGGCTATAAACACGCAAGTCCGATGGTGTTCTGCGGAATTTATCCCGCTGATGGCGCAGAATACGAAAATTTGCGTGATGCCCTTGAAAAACTGATTTTAAACGACGCTTCTATCTCATACGAACCCGAAACCTCTCAGGCATTGGGCTACGGATTCAGATGTGGATTTTTGGGCCTACTGCATATGGAAATAGCTCAAGAACGACTTGAACGTGAGTTTGATCTGGATTTGGTCACTACCGCTCCGAGTGTTGTTTACCATGTTGTAACGATGGACGGAAGTGAAAGATGGATAGACAATCCGAGTAATTTACCTGACCCCACTTCTATTTTAAAGATGGAAGAGCCCATGTGTAAAGCTCATATAATGACTCCGTCGGATTATGTCGGCGCAATAATGGAGCTTGCACAGGAAAAAAGAGGTGTATTCTCCGATATGGTCTATTTGGAGGAGAACAGGGTAAAGCTTACATACGATATTCCCCTCAATGAAATAATTTTCGATTTCTTCGACAGCTTAAAGAGCAGAAGCAGGGGCTATGCATCGTTTGACTATGAAATAGAGGGGTACGTCCAATCCGATTTGGTAAAATTGGATTTCCTTTTGAACGGAGACATGTGCGATGCGTTATCAACAATCGTGCACAGAGACAAGGCTTATGCAAAAGGTAGAGCAGTTGCGGAGAAATTGCAGGAGGTTATCCCGAGACAGCAGTTTGAAATACCGATTCAGGCTGCAATCGGCGGTAAGATTATAGCAAGAGAAACCGTCAGGGCACTGCGTAAGGATGTTCTTGCAAAATGCTATGGCGGCGATATCACAAGAAAGAAGAAGTTATTGGAAAAACAAAAGGAAGGTAAAAAACGCATGAGGCAAATCGGTACGGTTGAACTGCCGAGTGAAGCTTTCATGAGCGTTTTGAGAATTAACTGATGCCGGGAATTTATATACACATACCTTTCTGTAAAAAGAAATGCAGCTATTGTGATTTTGTAAGCTTTGATAACGAACATAATTATGCTGCATATGCAGCGGCATTGATAAGCGAAATGAAGCTTTATAAGCCGATGCTAAAGGATAAAAGATTTTCAACAATATTTGTCGGCGGAGGTACGCCGAGCGTATTGCCCGTTGAGCTATTTGAAAAAATCATAGGCACTGCAAAAGAATGTTTTGAATTTGAGAAGGATATTGAATTTACCGTAGAGGCTAACCCCGAATCTCTGAACGAGAAAACTTTGACTGCCTATAAAAGCGCAGGAGTCAACAGACTATCGATAGGATTACAGAGTACAGATGATAATGTGCTGAAAGCGATTGGTAGAATCCATGACAGGGAAACGTTTATTATTGCGTATAAAAAGGCAAAGGAATCGGGGTTTGATAATATCAATGTTGATTTAATGCACGGTCTGCCGAGACAGAATATGGAGTCGTATTTGGATAGCATAAAATGCGTTTCCGAACTGGGAGCTCAACATATTTCATCTTATGCGCTGATTTTGGAAGAACATACTCCTCTGTATAAATCCGTGAATCAAGGGCTTATAACGCTTCCCGACCCCGATGATACAGCAGATATGGAGGATGCCGGCATTGAACTTTTGCAAAAACTCGGGTATGCACGATACGAAATAAGTAATTTCGCAAAACCCGGATTTGAGTGTAAACATAACCTGAATTATTGGGACAATGGAGAATATTTAGGTGTCGGGATTAACGCACATTCCGCCTTTAAATTAAACGGCAACTGGACTCGATGGGCAAATGATGCTGCCATATCCACCTATGTTTTAAAGGTTGCAAATGACAAATTCCCGATTGAAACGTCGGATATTATCGAACGTACTGAGGAAATGTTTGAATCCGTAATGGTGGGCTTGAGAAAAACAAAGGGCATATGCAGGGCGGATTTTGCAGAACGTTTCGGAATTGATGTTGTTGTCAATTATGCCGCTGCTATAAGCGAAGCTGTTTTGGAAGGTAATATGAATGTTACGGATGGATACGTAAGTCTGACAAGACGTGGTATGGATTTTCAAAATGAAGTGCTGATGAAATTCATCTGATTCAAAAAATACTTGACAGAATAAAGCTTGACTGTTATTATTTGTATACAGGTTTTGGCAAAAATCATTTTATTTTTATTGGAGATTTATATGGATTTATTTGACAAATGTAAACATGAGATTGTGGAAAAAGCCAAGGCATTGGATATATACCCTTATTTCCACGAACTCGAATCACGCCAAGCACCTGAGGTTATCATGGAAGGCAATCGAAAGATAATGTTGGGTTCCAATAACTACCTTGGGTTAACTTCGCATCCGCGAGTCATAGAAGCCGGCATAAAGGCGATAAAGGACTATGGCTCGGGATGCTCCGGATCGAGATTTTTAAACGGCACGCTTGATTTGCATGTCAAACTCGAAACGGAACTTGCCGAATTTCTCGGAAAAGAAGATGTAATGACATTTTCAACGGGATTCCAGAGCAATCTCGGAATAATCAGTGCAATCACTACAAGAGGGGATTATATCTTTTGCGACAAAGAAAATCATGCAAGCATTTATGACGGATGCAAGCTGAGCTATGCAAAGACCATAAGGTATAACCACTCCGATATGGAACACCTGGAAGTTGCGCTTAGCAATGTACCGCTTGAAGCTGCAAAGTTAATCGTTACCGACGGCGTGTTCAGCATGGGCGGCGATATTTGCAAATTACCCGAGATCGTTGCATTGGCGAAAAAGTACAATGCCAGAGTTATGGTTGACGACGCTCACGGACTGGGCGTACTCGGAAACGGCGGAAGGGGAACGGCTGATTATTTCGGCTTAACCGATGAAGTAGATATAATCATGGGAACTTTCAGCAAGTCATTGGCATCATTGGGCGGCTATATGGCAGGCGACGCAAGGGTTGTTGACTATGTACGTCATACTTCTCGTCCGTTTATTTTCTGTGCATCAATACCGCCGGCAAATTGCGCAACAGCAATTGAAGCTTTGCATATTTTAAAAGAAAATCCCGATATGCCGACCCGCTTGATGGAGCTTGCTACATACATGAGAAATGGATTGCGCAGTCGTGACATTAAAATCCGTGACAGTATTACTCCGATTATTCCCATTTACACCTATGAGGAGATGAGAACCTTCTATAAGGCTAAGGAATTGTTTGATAACGGAGTATACGTCAATCCTGTACTTCCTCCCGCAACGCCGCCGGGCGAATGTTTGTTGCGTACAAGCTATATGGCAAATCTCACAACGGAATTGCTTGATGAAGCTCTGGATATTATCGAAAAGGTGATTAAGGATGAAGAATAACTGTCGTGTCACGGTTATTACCGGTGCATCCAGCGGAATAGGCCTTGCAACTGCAAGGCTTTTTGCCGATAAAGGGGATATCGTTTATTGCCTGAGCCGTCGTTCTTGTCCCGAAAAGGACATAAAGAGCATCTATTGTGATGTTACCGATGAGAAATCGGTGAAGAAAGCTATAGAGACAATTGTTTCGGAAGTCGGAGTACCGGATGTATTCATATGTAATGCAGGATTCGGAATTTCGGGGTCGGTAGAGTTTACGGATATCGATATTGCCAAGAATCAATTTGACGTGAATTTCTGGGGAGCTATGCGCTGCATAAAGGGCATCCTTCCTTACATGAGAAAGGTAAACTGTGGAAAGATTTTAGTTACAAGTTCTGTTGCGGGCGTTGTAAGTATTCCGTTTCAGGCATACTATTCGGCAACAAAGTCCGCTCTCAATTCCATCGTGCTTGCACTCAGAAACGAAGTAAAGAACTATAACATCAAACTTGCAGCTGTTATGCCCGGTGATATCAAAACGGGATTTACCGCATCGAGAACCAAAATTAATAGCGGTGAGGAATGTTATTCTTCTTTGCAAAAATCCGTTGCCTCGATGGAAAAGGACGAACAAAACGGAATGTCACCGAAATCTATTGCCAAAAGGTTTTATTCTCTTTCACTGAAAAAGAATCCAAAACCGTTATGCTCAGTCGGCTTTACCTATCAGGCTTGTTGCGTACTTGTAAAATTACTTCCGTCACGGTTAGCTAATTTCATCGTCGGAAAAATGTATGCCGAATGATTTATCGGTGTTGTTCATTTGAAAATATGTTTTGATTATTTTTTTGGGGCTGTCATTATGCGACAGCCCCATTGGAACATTAGTTTTTCAGCATTTGCTCTTTATGGAATTGTAAAGTATAGAGCTTATAATACCTGCCTCGTTTGGCTAATAATTCATGATGCGTACCTTGCTCTATGATTTCGCCGTGACTTAGCACAATGATATTGTCTGCGTGCTGAATCGTCGAAAGTCTGTGAGCAACAATAAGCATTGTGCCTATGTTCATCATTTTTTCGAGAGAATTCTGTATAAGAAGTTCTGTCTCCGTGTCAATATTGGCGGTAGCTTCGTCAAGAATCATAACGCTTGGTTTATGTATAATCGTTCGAGCAAACGACAGCAATTGACGCTGACCGGCGGAGAAATTATTACCTCTTTCACGAACCACTTCATCAAGCCCGTTATCAAGCTTATCTATAAAATGATCGGCGTTCACATAACGACATGCTTCCGAAACTTCATCATCCGAAATTCCTTCTTCGCGAAGAAGAATGTTGCTTCGTATAGTGCCCGAGAACAGGAAAACGTCCTGAAGCATTTGACCGAAATGCTTTCTTAAAGATGAAATCTTAATCTTTCTTATGTCAATTCCGTCGATCAATATTTCACCCTTTTGGAACTCATAATTGCGGCAAATCAACGATAAAATCGTGGTCTTACCCGAACCTGTCGCTCCGACAAACGCAACGGTTTGCATGGGGTCAATGTGGAATGATACTCCTTTAAGTACCCATTCACCGGGAATATAGCTGAACCACACATCCTTGAACTCGATTTCACCTTTTACTTCCGTAAGCTCTATTGCATCGGGCGCATCAACTATTTCGGGTTCATAATCCATAACGGTAAATAATTTTTCTGCCGATGCAAATGCCGATTGGAGCCAGTTGAATTGTTCGGCAAGATTTTGAATCGGGTTGTAAAACTTATTAATGTACATATAAAACGATACAACCACACTGCTTGTTATCGTCTGTCCGAGGAAAGATGCTCCGTCCAAATATCCTTTACCGCCCAGATAGAAAAGCATCATTACGGAACTGACGTACAGCAAGTATACAAGAGGTCTGAATATGCTGAATACAAATATCTGCTCGTTCTTTGCTTTACCGAGCGCATTGCTTTTTGATTCAAACTCTTTGTACTTGGAATCTTCTCGATTGAAAATCTGGGTTATTTTAATTCCCGAAAGATTCTCCGAAAGATAGGCGTTTATGTCCGATGTACAATCCTTAACTTTACGATATGCCTTCCTGGAGAATTTCCTGAAGATAATCGTAAAAAGTACGATGAACGGTACAAAGCAAAGAACCATCAATGTAAGCTCGAAGTTCAGCATGAGCATTGCCGCCAAAACGCCGAGGATTACGAAACAGTTTTTCACTAAATTTACAAGCAAACTTGTAAACATAAGCGATATTGCATTGGTATCGTTTGTTACTCTTGTAACCAGTTTGCCAATCGGAATTTTATTTATCTGCTCATGAGATAAGGACTCGATTCGCACAAACAGGTCTTCACGCATTGAAGAAATTATTCTTTGTCCTGTCTTTTGGAGAATGATTGCCTGAACGTAAGAACTTGCCATAGATACTATCAATATGCCTGCGTAAACGGCAACATCGATAAATAAATCTTTGAGAACAAATTCACCTACGACCATTTCTTCGATACGACCGATAATTAGCGGAGACAGAATATCGTAAGCAATTGACAGTAGCATTACAAAGCCTACCAATATGAACTGAGAGGCATAAGGCTTCGCATACTTCAAAAGTCTGGCGGTTATTTCGCTGTCCTTCATATGCCTGTCGAAGCCCATGGATTGCTTCTTATCCTTTACCGTGGCATATGCGATTATCAATATCGTCGAGATAATTCCTATAACACCTCCGACGATAATCAAAGGAGAGTATTCACGCATCTAAGTCACCTCCTGCTTCATTTTCCAGTTTCTGAAGCTCAACCATGCGATTGTATTCGGGGCAGCGAGAGATAAGCTCGTTGTGACTTCCGACTGCCAAGATCTTACCGTCATCGATGAAAATGATCTTATCGAGAGTTTCGATTGTAGATACACGATGAGCAATAAGGATTGTTGTCTTTCCCGCACGGTTCTTTTTCAGATTAGCAAGGATAATCTTTTCGGTGTTTGTATCAACTGCCGAAACGGAATCGTCCATTATCAATATGGGTGCATTCTTCATCAATGCTCTTGCAATTGAAATTCTTTGCTTCTGTCCGCCGGATACCGTTACACCTCTTTCGCCGAGTACAGTGTCGTAACCTTCTTTAAATTCTACGATATTATCATCAACATCTGCAAAAGTTGCTGCTTGCTTAACATCTGAAAATTCGACGTTATCAACGGCAAATCCTATATTGTTTGTTATAGTGTCCGAAAAGAGGAAGTTGTCCTGCGGCACATATGCACAGTTCTCTCTTACCGATTTAATGGAGACAGTATTAACATCATGACCGTCGATGAATATCGTTCCATCCGGTACACTGTATGTTCTCAAAATCAAATCAACAAGAGTCGTTTTACCGACACCCGTTTTTCCCACTATACCCACACTCTCTCCCGGTTCAATCTTTAATGAAACATTTTCGAGTGCGTTATAATCGCTTCCGGGGTAGCGGAAGGTAAGATTTTTAAATTCTATTCCGCCGTTTACGGAACTAAGTTCCTCTACATCTTCGGCATCTTTAACATTGATTTCGGCATCGAGAAGCTCTGAAATTCTCTTGAGAGAGGCCTTACCGCGGGAGGTCTTTTCTATCAACATCGATATCGCCATTATGGGCCAAACAATTGCACTGAAATAACCTATGTACTCAACAAGTTGACCGCCGTTGAATCTTCCATCATAAACCAGATATCCACCGTAACCGAGAATTACACAGATGACCGATTCGACAAGCAAGGTGATCAGGATATTCAAAATTACCGATATCTTAGTATAGTCGATGTTAGCATCCTCGTTCTGAATATTGAGCTTTTTAAATGCAACAAGTTCTTTTGTTTCCTTTACAAATGCTTTGATAACCGCAAAGCCTGAAAAGCTCTCCTGTGCAAAATCGGACAAGTCGGAAAATGCCTGTTGACGTGTTTCCCATTTTTGCATCATTGCTTTTCCGACAATTGTGCCTATAATCAGCATCAAAATCATCGGAATAAGCGCAAATCCGGTAAGCAATTTATCCATTCGCCACATCTTTACCAATGCTAAAGCACCGAGAAACAGTGCATCAACAAACATCAATACACCGTCACCCATACATTCTTGAATAGTATCAAGGTCGTTGGTGAACAGACTCATCAGTCCGCCGACTTTGTTTATTTGATAATATTGACAGGATAAATTTTTAGCATGATTAAACATCTTATTCCTGAGGTCGGTTTCGATTTTTATAGCAGAACCGTAAAATGTGATTCTCCATAAAAATCTGCCGATAACCATAACGACAACAATAAATATCATCGGCAGGCATATCTTGTCCAACAGTACATCAATAGTAAATGGCACGGAAATGCCGTTTTCTATATAGCCAAGACCGTTTAATCCATTTATAACGGAGCGGTAAATTTCAGGTATGATCAACTGAAAATAGTCAACAAGAACCAATGCCGCTGTTCCGAGGATGTACATGAACAAATGCTTTAGGTAATAAATGTTGACGTGTTTGCCAAAGACCACGTTTTCCTCCTTTTGCCATCAGGCAAGTTGTTGTTCAACAGGAATTAAATTGTCTGCATATGAAAAAAGAAAAATCGCATTGCAAGGTCAATGCGAAAGAATTTTGTTATAAATTATCGTCCTTAAATCATCAATCACTACAAAATCAACCCTGTTTGATTGTGATTATAACATTATTGAAGTCGTTTGTCAATATTCTATTCTTTAAGAAAAATTTCACCTTACAAGTTGAATTGTAAGATGAAATTTGTTTTTACTTTAATTTAACAATTCGTTTCAAATAGAAGAATCGTGCACCCTCCCCTCGACGAAGCATTCATAAACGTTCTCATACTACAAACTCAAGTTAGGCACGCCCACGGCACATCACCATTTCCGCTTAATGCTGCTTCCGTCAAGACCTGACATGGTTCACGGCTGGCAATTGCATGGGACCCAACTCTCAACATTCTTCGTTGAGCCGGTTAAACAAACCAACGCCTCAGGGTGGGAATGAAGCCCTACTATAGCGGATTGTAGGTTCAGGGCACCGCTATCTCCCCGCCTGGCACGACTGAATTATTATACAACAAAAATTTTTTCTTTGCAAGTACTTTTTTGAAAAAACTTTATTAAATACAGTCATGGATTCTCATAGGAGATTCCACAGTTAAGACTAAAGCGGACTTTAGTCAAGGAATGTAACTTAGCATCATCATTTGGCAGAGACACGGTTTTGCATACGAGTCGGGAATGGAGAAAATGAAAGAGCGGACTTCCTTAGAGCTATCATCGCCTTCAAAATCTTCATCAGCGAAAATTTCGTCCAATTCTTCCTCGGTCAATTCGATGATTTCGTCGTCCTTTTTCTTGGTGTCCATAGGTCAATTCTTTCTTTTAATTCATTCAGATTTTCAGTGGATTTCCAATTAAAGTATTCCCTCATCCATTAGCATTTCGAGAACACGGGCTTCTCGTTCAAACATCATTGAATTATATGGACTGCCTTGCACATTGCGATTCTTTTGAATGGCAAGGATGGGGTCAACAAATT
>CAYPXV010000032.1:0-14960 GCA_964414925.1 uncultured Clostridium sp.
AAACAGGTTTTATGCCTGATTGAATTTTAGTACGGAGGATAAAATTATGGAATATGTACTTGAAAAATTAAAAGAGGTTATGTCTATTGACAGTCCCACGGGCTTTACAAAGAATGCGGCATTATATGCCATGAACGAGTTGAAAAAACTCGGATTCGAACCTCAAATGACCAATAAGGGCTGCGTGCTTTGCTGCCTTGGCGGTGAAGGCACTCCCGTCGTGTTTTCCGCTCACCTTGACACGCTCGGTGCAATGGTCGCTGAAGTAAAATCAAACGGTCGCCTTAGATTGACTCGCCTCGGCGGACTTAACCCCAATAACGTTGAGTGTGAGAATGCCATCGTCTATACCAGAGACGGCAAAAAATATGAAGGTTGCTTCCAAATGAACGACCCTTCAGTTCATGTAAACGGTGAATACAGTTCCCAGAAACGTGACTTTGACGGTATGGAACTTGTTCTTGACGAAAAAGTCTTTTCAAAAGAAGATACACAAAAATTGGGAATTGCGGTAGGTGATTTCGTTTGCTTTGAAACACGTACCAGAATTACTTCTTCAGGCTATATCAAAAGCAGATTCCTTGACGATAAACTCAGCGTCGCAATTCTTTTGGGATTGGCAAACTCGATAAAGACTAATAATCTTTCCCTTTCAAGAAAGACTTACATCTACATCACCGTCTATGAGGAAGTCGGACATGGCTGTTCAAGCGGTATCCCCGATGATGCCTGCGAAATAATCAGCGTCGATATGGGTTGCGTCGGTCAGGGGCTTGAATGTAAAGAACATCAAACGTCAATCTGCGTCAAAGATTCCCACGGTCCGTATAACTATGAGCTTACATCAAGGCTGGTCGAATTGGCTAAAAAACACGAGATTGATTACGCACTCGATGTCTATCCCTTCTACGGCTCGGACGCCGATGCCGCTCTTAATGCAGGATACGATTTGCGCCACGGTCTTATCGGTGCAGGTGTTTATGCTTCGCACGGCTATGAGCGTTCCCATGTTGACGGTGTCGGAAACACCTTGGAGCTTATCAAAGCATACATTACAGAGTGACGGGTGTTTCTCGATTATTGCAAAACATGTTGCGATTCGCCGATTAATAGACTATGGCTGTTTTGTTAACAAGGTTGCAAATGGCACTGATTGCGTTTTGACAAGAGGCGTATCGGCGTGTACAATTGTGGTGCAAATCCCGAAAGGGACAAAATGAAACCAGGAAGGCAGTTAAATTATGAGTAAAATCAGTTATTATAAAAGGGAACAGCTCCCACTTGAAATGCATAAGGTGTGCATAGTACAGAAAACAGGTATTCTGCCCGTCGAACAGAGGGTTGAGGCGATAAGACGTGCAGGCTTCAATTCCTATCGCTTGCAGTCGGATGAGTGCTATCTTGATATGCTTACCGACAGCGGTGTTAATGCCATGACAAATGAACAGCTCGGTGCAATGATGATAGGTGATGATTCCTATGCGGGAAGTGTAACTTATCGTCGCCTTAGTGAAAAGATTAAGGAAATTTTCAATAAGGAGTATTTCCTGCCCGTTCATCAGGGAAGAGCTTGTGAACATATGCTTGCGCTTGCCTATGTTAAAGAGGGTTCTCTTGTTCCCATGAACTTCCAGTTCGGAACGAGTATCGGAAAGATAAAGTATTGCGGCGGTGATTACGTTATCTGCTTGCAGGATGAAGGTCTGTCTCGTCAAAGCGGAAATCCGTTTAAGGGTGATTTCGATTTGAATAAACTCGAAAATATCCTTGCCTGCGAAAAGGAACGCATTGCTTTTGTCCGTATAGAAGCAGGAACAAACCTTATCGGAGGTCAGCCCATTTCTTTGGATAATATGCTGGCTGCCGCAGAACTTTGTAAAAAATACTCCGTAAGGTCGGTTCTTGACGCAAGCCTTCTCCAGGATAACCTGTACTTTATCAAAAACAGAGAGGAAGCGTATAAGGATGTCTCGATAAAGGAAATAGTCCGCAAGCTTTCCGATGCAATGGATATCATCTATTTCTCTGCCCGTAAGCTCGGTTTCGGTAGAGGCGGTGCTATCATCCTCAATGATAAAGTTCAGTTCGAATACATTAAAACTTTCGTATCCAGCTTTGAGGGTTTTCCCACTTTCGGCGGAATGAGTGTTAAGGAAATGGAAGCAATAAGAGTAGGTCTTGACGATACGCTCGATGAGGATGTTATTTCCCAAGGTCCCGAGTTTATAAGGTATTTGTGCGAACAGCTCGAGGATGCGGGTATCCCCGTTGTCACTCCGCCGGGCGGACTCGGCTGCCATCTTGATGCACTGAAGTTCGTACCCCATATTCCTCGCAGCAATTACCCCGCAGGTGCCCTCCAGGCAGCGGTTTATATTGCTTCGGGTGCAAGAGGAATGGAACGCGGCGGCATTGATGAGCCGTGGGATGACCCCGATGTTGAACCCTATGGCGCAATGGAGCTGGTTCGCCTTGCAGTTCCCAGACGTGTTTATACCGTTTCGCAGATGAATTATCTGATTGACAGAATTTGCTGGCTTTACGATAATCGTGAGCTTATAGGCGGACTGGAGTTTGAAACGACGGGTAATCACCAGTTCTATGATCCCCTGAATGCTGTCGGCGATTGGCCCGAAAAACTTGCCGCAAAGTTCAGAGAAGATTTTGGAGAATCACTCTGATTTTAGATTTTGTTTTTAGGAGACTGTCTCGTATTTTTGAGATGGTCTCTTTTTTTACATAAAATTATCCGCACGTGCAAAATCTATTGGTATGTCTAAGAAGAAAATGCGTGAAAATAACGGAAGATTAAGCACTGTCGAAAAAATGATTGAGAACATTGCCTTTAAATTAGAACAAAGTCATTTTTACGATTACATGAATTATGTATCGAATGAAAAACATATCGTTTGTCGTGCTTTTAAAGTCGGTATCGCAAAGGGTATCGGCTCCGCAATAGGCTTTACACTGCTCGGTGCCCTGGTCGTCTATATCCTCCACCTCATTGCCCAAACAAATCTTCCGTATATCGCCGATTTCATCTCGAAAATAATTCGTATAATCGAAAAAGGATAGGAGAAATATTATGTTTTTTTCTGACAATTCTATAATAGAAAGTAATAATCCGGAAATAAAAAGATTTCGCTTTAATCCGTCATCGCTTATTTCGTCCCTGTCATTAAAGTATAAATCCGCATTGACCGACTTTTGCTCAAAGGATTTCGAAGGAGACGTCTTTATCGAATTTATCGTTAGTGATTTTTATCGTATTGAAAAACAACTGCGCCTGATTTCGGCTGAATGCTCTAATTTAAATCATCTGAAACTTCCTTTTATCGAGAACTCGAATGTCCCTCGAATATTAATGCTTTGCCGTAAACTGGTAGCACAAACGGATGCACAAATCAATGTCAACAGCTTAACCGTGTTTTTTAATGCCCCGCAAAATAAATGCTTTCTCGAACAGGCAGAACTATCCTCCATGGAGAATATGCTCCGTATCGCTTTAATCGAATACATCACTGCCGCCGTGAACAGCGAATTAACATCTCACGAGATGACTTTGACGGTAAAACGTGCGTTGACGTCGTTGAATAAACTCGGTAATTGCGATATGCTCTGCGCCATGCGTGCGTTGAATAATGCGGAACAAATCTTTCTGTCCGACCCGATATATAAACAGATGGATATCAGGTCAAAACAGCATTATCTCAATCGTTTGAGCATAATCGCAAGAAAAAACGGTAAGTCCGAAGAAATCGTTGTTAATGCCTTATCAAAGCTTATGAAGAATAAAAAAGGTATAAGGTCTCATGTAGGCTTCTATTTGATTGATGAAGGTGAAAAAGAACTGTCGGCTTACTTGAATTTAAAACGTAATGTGCTTCAATTAAGTCAAAAACAAAAACTTGCAATTATCATTTCGGCAGAATGGATTTTGACGCTTCCGATAATAATGTTTGCAATAAGCAAAAGTATATTACTCGGTGTTCTTTTGATAATTCCGATATTTATGGCGGTACATACGGTCACTGTCAATATTGCGCTTAGCATTGCTAAACCAAAACCGCTGCCTCGATTAATTCCGTCCGAACAGCAGCTCGAAGATAATAAAACTCTCGTATGTATTCCCGTTCTCATCGTTAATGAAAAGGATTTAACCGATGCCTGTAAAACACTTCAAATGCATTATCTTGCTTCACGTAACGAGGTGAATAATTCCGTAAGCTTTTGTATTCTGGGTGATTTTAAAGATTCCGCTCATTGCGTTGAAAACGGAGAGGATGAATTGATAGATAAAGCTTGTAAGCTGATTGATGACTTAAACGCTAAATACGGAGGGAATATTTTTCATTATGTACATAGAAAAAGATTCTATTCGGCACATGATAACCTCTATATGGGTAAAGAACGAAAAAGGGGTGCGGTCAATGCCCTAATGCAGCTTATTAAATTCGGTAAATCCGGTGAAATATGCTGCGCTTATCCCCGATTAAATTGCGATTATAAATATTTAACCGTGCTTGATGCCGACACGGTCATGCCGTCGGGCACATTGGCGCAATTAATTGGAACGATGCTGCATCCGCTCAATAGGGCAGTGTTTGATAAAAACAACGACCGTCCGACAAGAGGATATTCAATAATTGCTCCTCGCATGGCGTCAACCGCTCGTTCCGCCGCAGTAAGCGGATTTGCTCGCCTTATCAGCGGTGAGTCAGGCCTGGGTCTTTACAATAATGCCATATCCGATTTCTATCAGGATGTTTTCGCTGAAGGCTGCTTCGGCGGCAAGGGCATAATTGATATCGATGCCTTTATGTCAGCAACCCGTGGTAAGATTCCCGATAATACGGTTCTCAGCCATGACATGCTTGAAGGCTGTCTTTCACGTGCCGCATTTGCAGATGATATCGTTTTGTATGACGGTGAACCCGCAACGCTTGCCGCCTGGTGGAAAAGACGTCATAGGTGGCTCAGAGGCGATATTCAACTGTTGCCGTTCTTAATTACAAAACTCGGCAAACCCCTGACATCACTTTCAAAGCATAAGCTTTGGTTGAATATCATCTTCGGACTTAATAATATTCTTATCTTTTCGGGAATTGTTTTGAGCCTTATATTCGGAAATTCCGCCTGCATAGCGATTGCGCTCGTCTGCTTTTTTATAGACCCGATAATCCTTTTTGCCTCAGAATTTGTTTCGGCATTTAGAATCCATCCCATGTGGAATAATTTGATTCTGTTGATTAGACGGCGTATGCTTGAATTTATTACTCTACCGTATGCTTTTATGAATGACCTAAATGCAATATGCGTGAGTTTGTTTCGTATGACCGTATCGAAAAAAGGCATGCTTGAATGGCAAACCGCCGCCATGAAGTCAAAGGTTAAGTCATACTATTTGCATTTTTATATCGAACCGTTGTTCGGTATGGTTTTAAGTCTGTTCGGCGTTCTCGGTATATTAGGACTTACTTCTTCTTCACTGCTCTGCCTTCCGATCGGCGCAGCAATGATAGTAGCACCGTCCGTAATCAAGCATTCTGATAGAGGTACAAGTGGGTATTCATTTTCCGAAAAGCAAAGGAAATTTTTATTAAGATGTGCCGAATTGACATGGGAGTATTTTAATGTCAATTGCACACGGAAAACTAATTTCCTACCTCCCGATAACTATCAGCAAGAACCTTATAAGGGTTGTTCAAACCTTACTTCGCCCACAAACATTGCAATGGCGTTGCTTGCGGCGGTGTCGGCATTTGACCTTAAAATCATTTCTTCCGACAGAGAAATTGAGTTTATTACCGCTATTGTCGATACAATCGAAAAAATGGATAAGTGGAACGGCTTGCTCTTTAATTGGTATGATGTCTCAAATCTTATGCCCGTTAAACCGCGCTTCGTTTCTTCGGTGGATTGCGGAAATCTTTATGCCGCACTCATTACCTCGGCTCAGGCGGTAAGGGAGCAAGATAATTATAGGCTTTCGGAACGACTTGATAGGCTCGCCGACGAGATGAACTTTTTAACATTGTATGATACCGAAAAGGATTTGTTTTATATAGGTCTTGACTATGAAAACGGTAAATTAACCGATTCTCGTTACGACCTTTACGCATCCGAATCGAGACTTATGAGCTTTGCTCTTATCGCAAAGGGGAAAATCCCCGTAAAGCATTGGCAGAGTTTGTCAAGATTTGTTTGCGAACCTATGGGAGCAAGGACACTCAAAAGCTGGAGCGGTACGATGTTTGAATACCTCATGCCGCTGATACTGCTTGAAACAATTCCCAACAGCCTTCAGTTTGAAATATGCAGAAATGCCGTTCTGACCGAACTGCTTTGCAATCGAGGAAATATGCCGTGGGGAAGTACCGAATCGGGTTATTACACCTTTGATGAAAATATGCTGTATCAGTACAAGGCATTCGGAAATCCGTATCTGGCACTTGAAATCAATCTGCATCGTGCAAATGTTTGCGCACCATATGCTTCCATGCTTGCACTTCAGATAGAGCCTGCCGCCGCAGTCGAAAATCTGTTCGAATTTGAAAAACTCGGTATGCTCGGTAAATTCGGATTTTATGAAGCTGCGGACTTCGAAAAGAGTAGAATGAACAGCAATACTTTTGAAATCGTTAAAAGCTTTATGGCACACCATCAGGGAATGTCCCTTTGCGCCGTAAATAATGCGATCAATGATAATAAACTTGTGAATCGTTTTATGAATTTATGTGAAGTTCGGGCAAATGAACAACTGCTTTTTGAGTCAATGTCATTTTCCCCGATAATAATCTCAACGTATAAAAGTTGTTTGGTGAACTCAATTCCCAAACATGAACAGCAAGACGTTTCTGCCACCTGCGGTGCTGCACTGATCTCAAACGGTAATTATTCCGTCTACCTCGATTCTTTGGGTAACGGTTACTCCGCTCTTAATTCCGTCATGCTTACTCCCTTTGACAGAACCGCCAAGATTGAAAACGGAATACGATTTTTTATCGGCTTTAATGATAAGGTCTGTTCATGCGCAGGTACGTTGAAAATCAATAACGGTATTGCTTACATAGAGTCGGTTTATGATGGAATAAAGCTTAAACTCGATGTTTGCGTTTTGTCCGATGGAAACGGAGAAGTGCGAACTCTCGGTATTTTAAATACGGGCAATAAAGATATATACGCTGAAGTGGGTGTTTTCGCTCAAATCGCTCTGGAAGAAAAATCAAAATATGAAGCTCATCCTGCTTTTGCGAGAATATGTACGGGTTGCTCCTTTAAAGAGGATACGTTGCTGTTTCGTCGTATTCCAAAGCCGGACAGAAAGGAACTTTATGCCTATTTTAACCTTGTTTCAAACGATAAGGTCGTATACTGTTGCGATGCCAATCTATCCCCCGAACGCCTCCTTTCGCCGAAACAGGCGATGCTTTACCGTTCTGCCGTGCCCTGCACAAACGAGCCGGTAGAACCCTTCTTTACCGCAAGAACAAAGATTCTTCTAAAGAGTGGTCAAATGCAAAAAGTAATCCTGTTTGCGGGAATTGCCGATTCCGAATCGAATGCTCTGAATACGGTGAAAAAACATAAGCTACAGTATGACAGCATAATCGAGTCCTCCGCTTTAAGCTCAAGAGCTTTGTTTGACAGCTTACATATTTCCTCGGATATGTATTTTTCCGCACAAAATATTGCGAGATGTATCATCAATACCGTGGTTTTTCCCTCAAATAAAACCATGCCGCCCATAAGAGGCATTGATAACTTGTGGAAATTCGGACTGTCGGGAAACAAACGTATTATTACGCTGTTTATCTCAAAGACGGAATTGAAAACCTCGATTAACAAAGCCGTAAGGATATTCAGATTGTTGAAAACCCTTAACCTTGAATTTGATTTGGTTATAATTGCGGAGTTTGTTCACGAATATTCAAGCAATCTCAAGCACGATTTGGACAATGCCGTAAGTTCGCTTGAATGTATGCTTATAAGCTCCCTTGATATCTCCGATCGAGAAGTTGAATTTTTGATATCCGTATCGGCATTGAGTTTTAAAAATTGTAACGAGGTATCGGAATTTAAGTCTTTTGCTAAAGATGATAAATTAAAAAAGGAAGGACAGCTACACACCGTTCCTATCGGAATAAACAACATTGCTCTATTTAACGGATTCGGTGGATTTTTAAAAAACGGGGAGTACGTTATAAGTGTTGTTAACGGCAAAAACCCACCGCTGCCGTGGAGCAATGTAATTGCAGGACAGTCAGTCGGTTCGCTTATAACCGACTCGGGAGGCGGTTATACTTTTTTAAAAAATGCAAAGCTTGAACGCATTACTCCGTTTTCAAATGACCCGATGCATGACCCTTCCTATGAATGTCTGAAACTATTTGTAAACGACGAAGGCATTGAGATTAAAAGTGCAGCCGATAAAACAGTAAAACACGGATTCGGGTTTACGGAATTTTATGTAAAAACAGAAAAAGTTGATGCTTGCCTGGTTGAGACCGTCGATGAAAAACTTCCGATTAAGTTTTATAAGCTCTTTATTAAAACCGACGAAAATTTAAATAAGCTCTCTTTATTGTTGAATTTCGATTTTCAAATCGGCGAGTTTTATAATCCCGATGCAATGATTATTTCACAACACAAATGGGGCATTGCGGTCGATAACGTCCTCAATAAGGTCGCTAAAAAGGCTTTTCTTGCTGTTAAGGATGCCAAGGTCGAAAAATATGATTCGGACGGTTTACGCCTTAAATTCAGCTCGAACAGCTTGACAATTATCCTCGGCGCAGCCGTAGAATCGGAAATAGAGCAAATGATTGATATGGCGGATTTTTCGCTGGCAATGCGTTACCATAGAGAATTTGTAAAAGGGAAATTGGAGTCCCTGCTGATTGATACTCCGGATGAAAAGCTCAATTCCATTTTCAACAGAAGACTACTGTATCAAGTCTATGCAGCAAGGCTTATGGCAAGGACGGGATTTTATCAGAGCGGAGGTGCTTTCGGATTCAGAGACCAACTTCAGGACGTGCTTGCACTATTACAAACAGACTGTGAATACGCAAGAGAGCATATATTGAAATGTTGCTCAATGCAGTTCGAACAGGGTGATGTATTGCATTGGTGGCATGAAACCGATTCGGGAATAATTGGCGTCAGGACTACAATTTCGGATGACAGGCTTTTCTTGCCGTATGCGGTCGCAAGTTATCTGGATGTAACAAATGAATATGCCTTGCTTAACGAACAAATATGTTTTCTTGATTGTGTTGAAATCCCGAATGGAAAAAAGGATGTTTATTGCACTATGCATCATTCGAACAAAACTGTCGATGTTTATGAACATTGTATCAGGGCAATTGATTGCAGCTTGAAAAGCCTCGGCGTACACGGTTTGCCGCTGGTAGGCGGCGGTGATTGGAACGATGGTATGGACAAATTACCCGACGGAACGCAAAGCGTATTAAATGCTTTTATGTTAGTAAAGGTAATGGAAAGCTTTTTGCCAATATGCGAAAGACTGGATAAGACGGAGGATGCGCTTCGCTTTAAACAATCAATAAAATCCATGCGCTCAAATATAGAAAAGTACGCTTGGAACGGCAAGTTCTATTCCCGTGCTCTTTATAGTGACGGCAGCAGTGTGGGTGGAGAACTGATAGACTGTGCCTGTCAGTGCTTTTCCGTCTTTATCGGGGCTCAACATTGCAGGCAAGCTTTCAATGCCGTACTTGATAATCTCGTCGATGACAAAAACGGACTTATAAAGCTTCTGTCAAAAAGCTTTACAGGTAATGAAGGCGATAAGGAAATCGGCTATATCAGAGGGTATTTGCCGGGTGTAAGGGAGAACGGCGGACAATATACACATGCAGCCGTTTGGAGCGTAATCGCTGCCTGTGTTCTGAAAAGACCCGACTATGCCGACAGACTCCTTAAACTGATTAATCCTTCGGAACATGGGGATTATAAAAAAATTAAAAAGTACATGGCAGAACCGTACGTCGTCGCGGGAGACGTGTATTCGCTCGAAAGAGCTGCGGGAAGGGCAGGATGGACTTGGTATACAGGAGCTGCCGCCTGGCTGTATCGTGCAATATGCGAATATGTTTTGGGAATAAAAAAGCACGGAAACACCTTATCGATAAATCCTTGTACCGATATGAAACATTTTTCCGTGATGTACCGCTTTAAAACTGCGACTTACAAAATAAAGGCAGTCAAATGCGGTAAGAATCAAAGTAACCGAATTGAGCTTATCGATGACGGCTGTATTCATGAGGTGGAAGTCTGTTATTGATTTTTAACAGCATTAATTCGCTGAAAATACTTTGTTCGCTTCGTCCTTCCATTGCCGCCTGCATTAGCTCGTATTCGCATATAGTCCCGATGTGATTCGAATGTTCGTCGGTTATAAGCACTATACCGTAGCATTCGGTTCTTAACTGCCCCAGTGCGGTCTGTACCGTAACATCCTTATTCATTGCCAGGGCACGAACGGGGAGGGCAGCTCCCGCTTGCAGTCTGCTTTGAGCGTTAAGGTGCTGTTTTATCCGTTTCAGCGACAGGTCTTTTCGCTGCATATTCGATGAAAGCATAATAAAAAAACCGAGCATTGCCGCCTGTATTCCGTCGTATATGTTTGTTTGCGATGTGAAAACGACTTTTATTATGCCGATTATAATCAAAACTATGCCGAAAAATAAACCGATATTACATAAAAACAAAGTAACGGAACGTGCGTTATATCGTTTTGAAAGTAGGGCGCAGGCAAGCCTTCCGCCGTCAAGAGGTAAAACGGGAAATAGGTTCAGTACGGCAACGTTTAAATTGAATTTTACGAATAAGTCAACTAAGTCCTTGTTTGTCGGAAGTAAAGTTGTCAGAGCTGCTCCGCATATACATAATAAAATGCTCGCAAGAGGTCCTGCTGCATATATGGCGGCATTATCCGCCGATGAGACGGGCTCGTATAAAAGCTTCGCTACGCAGCCGAACGGTTGCATATCCAAACTTATAATCCTATAGCCAAGCCGCATGGCGGTGAAAGCATGAGCCGTTTCGTGAATCATTATGGAAAAAACCATAATAAGATAATTCCACAGCTCGCCGAATACGGCGGCAAGGGGAAGAAGAAATAATACGGGGATTGAGCAGTTAAACTCAATTCCCCTCACATCGGCTACTTTCACTTATCCCACCTCCGCTTCTATACCGAGAAATTTGAGCGGATCAACAGGACGTCCCCTCTCCAATACCCTTATCAGAAGAAAGTCGTTCCTTAATTTACCAAGCTCACTGTTCTGTATGATGGGTTGCCCCTTTTCCACAACTATTTCCGTAAGCCCATAATAGTAAATGTCTATATCATCACTGCTGCTTATACATACATAACCGCCTAAATCCTCATCTACCGATATGCTCTTTACCATACCCGAAAGCATTGATACAACCTCCGTTCCGGCTTCGGCATACAGCTTTGCAATGTGCGTTGATTCTTCCTCCAATGCTCCGTGAAATTTTATCGGACTTATGGGAGAATCACTTGGGGAAAATACTTCGATTATAGAAGGTAAGTTCACAAGTTTGAGTTTACCTAATTTACTCTCGTCGGGATCAAGTGTTTCCATTGCCTGAATTTCCCTCATTGCCGCAACAATTTCTTCCGTTTTATCCGATTTTGTAACCTTTATCATGAATGCCAACATAAATATCCCCGTGCTTATCGCGAGCAGAATCAAATGCGGAAACCTTCCACCGCCTTCAGTCTTTTTCATTTCTTTGCCTCCGTTTTTTTTTATTTAATTTTATTCGCTTTATAGAAAGTTATTGACAAATTCGATTAATAATTTTAATATAGGAATAAAGAGGAGGAACGCAATGAAAAACGTTTTATTGACAGGTGTGTCGGGCGGCATGGGTCGTGCGGCGGCAAAACTTTTAATCGATAACGGATTTACCGTCTACGGAATCGATATTCACGATAAATGCGATACCGAAAAGGTGATTTATTTTAAAGCGGATATCGCAGACGATGAAAGTCTTAAAAAGGTATTTGATTCGATAAGTTCATCGGGTGTTTTCTTAGATGCAATTGTTCATATGGCAGGTATGTATGATATGAACTCCCTCATAGAAATTTCGGAATCTTCCTTTAAACGCATATTCGATGTAAATTTCTATAGCATGTTTAAAATCAATAAGCTTTTCTTTCCGCTGCTTAATGAACATGCCAGAATCGTTATGGTTTCAAGTGAGCTTGCACCTTTACAACCATTGCCTTTTACGGGTCTTTACGGTATGACAAAGTCCGCAGTCGAAAAATATGCGTTCTCTTTGAGAATGGAATTGAATCTTCTGGGCTATGATGTCGTCGTCATTCGCCCCGGTGCCGTTGCGACACCTATGATAAACAGTTCATCAAACTCCATTGATGACTTTTGTAAAAATACCGTTGTTTACGGCGGTAAACTGAAAAATTTCGAAGCTCTGGTCAAAGCTGTCAAGACCAAAACCGTTCCGCCTCAAAGCATAGCGAAAATCCTTTTGAAGGCTCTTTGCGCTCGTAAACCCAAATTGGTCTATAACATCAACAGGAATTTTGGTCTGATGCTGCTGAATTTCCTTCCGGCACGATTGCAGTTGACGCTCATAACTTTTATACTCAAAATAAAAAAATAGTCTCTGTTGTTATTATCGGGAATGTGTTATAATCTATTGCAGTAACATCGTTTGTTTAAATATATCTACTGGAGGATAAAATGACTGAAACAAGACAGTACATTCCTTGGAATACGATTCAATCCTTTATGAAACAGGCATTCATGGGATACGGTGTACCCGAAAAGGATGCGGAAATATGTACCGACGTATTGATGGAAAGTGACAGACGAGGTATCGAGAGCCATGGCTGCAACAGATTCAAACCTATATATATCGATAGAATCGAACAGGGGATTTTAAATCCCGTTACCCAAATCGAAGTGCTGAAGGAAACTCCCACGTCACTTGTCTATGATGCTCATGACGGTATGGGCATGGTCGCAAGTCATAAGATGATGACAAGCCTTATAGAAAAGGCAAAGACTTACGGCATGAGTATGGGTGCAATAAGAAATTCAAGCCATTTCGGTATTGCAGGTTATTGGGCTACGATGGCAACCGATGCGAACCTTGTTTGTATCATGGGTACTAATGCAAGACCCAGTATCGCTCCGACTTTCGGTATTGAGCCCATGTTAGGAACAAACCCGATTACAGTCGGTATTCCAACCGATGAACCGTTCCCATTCGTTATAGACTGTGCTACATCGATAATTCAAAGAGGTACGGTTGAAGTATTTGCAAGAAACGGTGAACCCACACCCGACGGTCTGGTTCTGGGTGAGGACGGCAACTATATGACCGACAGTGCCGCTATACTTCCCGCCCTGCTCGAAGGTAAGGCTTCCTTTGTTCCCATAGGCGGATACAAGGGTTACGGCTATGCTACCATGATTGAAATCCTTTCTGCCGCATTGGCATCGGGACACTTTATGCATCAGCTTTCGGGCATAAATGATGACGGCAGTTTAAGACCTCATGGCTTGGGTCATTTCTTTGTTCTGCTCAATCCGGAATTTATGCTCGGTAATGATGAATTTAAACATACTGCCGGTGAAATACTCCGTTCACTGCGTGCATCGAAAAAAGCTCCCGGCAGGGACAGAATCTACACTGCCGGCGAAAAGGAATATCTTGCTTCGCTTGATAGGAAGGATAAGGGCGTGCCCGTCAGCGAAAGCGTTCAAAAAGATCTTGCGGAAATAAGAGATAAATTGGGTCTTACTCAATTCGTTTTTCCGTTTGAAAATAATAATCCTTAATTACTGCCATGGAGGAGAAAATGAAAAAAATCTGCTTGATTTCGACAGGCGGTACGATTGCCTGCGTTCCGACAAGCAACGGACTGAAACCCGAGCTTACGGCATTTCAGCTTTTGGAACTTATCGGTTATCATAATAAGAATATCGAAACGCTTGACCTTTTCAGTATGGATTCCTCAAATATTCAGCCTGAAGAATGGATTACCATCGCTAATGCTCTCAACGATGCGGCGCAAAAATACGACGGCATTGTTTTGACTCACGGCACGGATACCATGGCATATACCGCAAGTATGTTAAGCTTTATGCTGTCGGGTATTAAAGTTCCGGTCGTTTTAACCGGTGCGCAGTATCCGGCTGTCTATCCCGATTCCGACGGAAGACGTAACCTCGAAAATGCGATAATCGCAGCAAATTCTTTAAATGGCGGAGTCTATATCTGCTTTGGCAGCTCCTTGATTTTGGGCTGTCGTGCCGTTAAAACGAGAACTACATCCCTTAATGCATTCGAGTCTATAAACTATCCCTATATAGGCACGATAAGCGACGGCAGAATGCTTCCTCTGTCCGAACCGCCTGCTGTAAATGAGTTTCATTTCTCAACACATATAGACCCCAGAGTAGCTTTAATTAAGCTTACCCCGGGTCTTACGCCTAAACTTCTTGATTCAATCAGGGATTGCGATATTAAAGGTGTCGTTATCGAAGCTTTCGGTCTTGGCGGAATGCACTCGATAAGACGAAATCATTTGCAGTCAATCAAACAGCTTATGGACTGCAATATTCCCGTTGTGCTTACAAGTCAGTGCCTGTATGAACAAAGCACCCCCGATATATATGAAGTCAGCAGACCTCTTAAAGAAATGGGTGTCATTTCAGCTAAGGATATGACTACCGAAGCGGCTATAACAAAGCTTATGTGGGTTTTGGGTCATACCGATGATATGGCGCAAATCAGACGCATGGTTGAAAAAAATCTCGTCGGCGAACTTACCGAATAATTTATTGAGCTGTAATTTTATTGCAGCTCTGTTTACATTTTATCTAAAAACGAGGAGCGATTGTGACGCAGCATAACTATTTCAG
>CAYPXV010000033.1:0-14076 GCA_964414925.1 uncultured Clostridium sp.
AACACCCTCGTCATGTTTATCCCTCCGCAAATTTTAATCTATCGAACGCAAAATTTAAAGTAAATGTAACACATAATGCTTTAATTTGCAACTAATGCCAAAGCAATACGCATTGCTGTGGCATTAACTGTTTTACGAACCCCGCCCAATCGGTGCGTAGCTTTTTTCTATTTGACCGCTGTTTATCTATCGGCGGTTATTTTTTTACCCGAATATAGGTTTCAATCACTTATTTTGCGTTTGATTCTCTTATTCAGAGAAATTTATTATTTTTTATCTCTAAATAGTTGACTTTGGGTTGAAAACGTAGTATAATAGAAGCAGATGGGAAATGCGTTGGCATCGCTTTTCCGTCGGTAGCATAATTATCGAGCTGATGAGACAAGCTTTCCGCAGGGTGCGAACCATCTGTGGAAGCTTTGTTTTATCTAAGGCGGCAGATTAGTTAATGCAAATTCACACAAAAACGAAAGGAGAAAGAAAATGAGTAAGAGCGGTAAACTCGGAAAGTTGGTAGAAAAGCTTACAGGCAGCGAGCAGGCGGAGCAAGGCTCAAACGAAGCTGAAGGCACGAATGAAGTCAGCAAAGGAATCGGAGACGTTGAAAACGCAAGCGAGGACGAATGCATGAGCGAAACCGAAAGGGCGGCGATGATTCTCGGAACGGCAATGCTTGAAAGAGTCGGAGTACCCGAAGGGGTAAGTCCCATAGCGGTGGTAATGACGCTGTTAAAGCGAATGGAGGAAGATTCGGGCAATAAGAAGCGTACATCAAGCGGTACAAAGCTGCCTAAGCCCATGCGAGGCGGGCTGAGCGAAGTGTCCGATATAGATTACGAGAACATGAGCAGTGCGGATTTTCAAAAGTTAAAGAAACAATTGAAGAAAGCCGGTATGGACGGACGTAAAGTTCGTCTCGGCTGATTTAAGAAAAAAAGAAAGGAAAGAATATGGCAAATTCAATAATAAACACGACAATCAATGCGGCAACGAACGCAAAATTTCCCTCGAAGTATTATGACAGGCAGCTTCTGGAAAGCGCAAAGACACGATTTGTGCATGCGGAGTTCGGACAGAAGCGACCCATTCCCCGCAACAACGGAAAGTACGTAAATTTCCGTCGTTGGAATTTATTCGACCCCAATGCGGCGATGCAGGGACTTTCCGAAGGTGTAACACCCAACGGACAGACACTTTCACAAAGTGAAGTGGAAGCGGAGGTAAAGCAGTACGGAGCATACGTTGAAGTAAGCGACCTACTCGACCTTACCGCCTATGATGCGGTTATAAACGATTCGGCGGAGCTGTTGGGAGAACAGTTGGGCACGGTAGTTGAATGGGTAACAAGGGATGCGATATGTGCAGGAACCAACGTTCAGTATGCGGGGGGCAAGACCTCACGATCTTTGCTCGGTTCAAGCGACAAACTGACCACAGAAGAAATCCGAAAAGCGGTACGAACACTGAAGAAGAACAAAGCACGTCAGTTCAGTGAGGACGGCAGAAGACCCCATTACATCTGCATATGTTCGCCCGAAGCGACATACGACCTTCAGAGTGATGAGATGTGGAAGAACGTATCGACCTACAGCAATGCGGAGGCTGTATACAGCGGTGAAATCGGAATGCTTTACGGAGTTGTTTTCGTTGAAAGTACCGAAGCGAAGGTATTTCATCAGAAGGTTTATAACTTTGTAAAAAGCACAACCACATCCTCCACAAAGTTTGTGCTTGCGAATGAGCCGACCGAGGAAGAAATCGAATACTTATCGACACCCGGCAACAAGATTATGATAGGCGATGACGAATACACGCTTTCGTCAAGCAACCCGTTTGAAAAGGGAAGCAACACCGTAACTATTACGAAATCGGTTTCTCTTACCGCAAATGCGGTGGTATGGAGTAACGATGCGGCATCAAGGGACAACAGCGGAAAAGCTATGGACGTACATTGCACGCTTGTATTCGGTAAAGATGCTTACGGCGTTATCGATGTAGACGGAAAGGGAGCCGTTCAGCTTATAGTAAAGCCTCACGGAAGCTCCGGCACAGCCGACCCGCTTGACCAAAGGGCGACCATAGGTGCAAAGGTTACGGCATATACGGCGGCGATATTGAACGAGCTTTGGCTTGTAAGAATAGAGCATACCGCATCATAAGCTACGGGGTACGGGAGTGATGTCCATATCACTTCCGTACTCGGAAAGGAGAAGCATGGCATATAAACTTTATCGAAACAGAAAGGGGCTAAGAGATGCTGTTGAGTCGAGGCAGTCGCAGGCGATAAAGGGAGCTGCGACAAAGGCTACGGGAAGTATTGCACCGACATATCCGAAAAGCGAAGGATTGTCTTCGGATGCAGGTACCGGTTCAAACACCGATAATGATGATTTTACTCAACAATACAACAGCATAATTTCGACCCTTGCAAATTATTCGGGAGGGTCAAACCTGCCGGGGCTGAACGACATATATGCTCAGCTTGAAGCACTTCTGCGCCCTGCCTTGGAAAACGCAATTGCGGACAGGCAGCAGTACGGCGAAAGTGCAATGGCGGCACTTGATGCGGACGCATATTCGAGGGGAATGGGTGCATCCACATACTTATCGGGCATGAAGATGCGTGAATACGATTCGATAGCACGGGATATTGCAAGGCTTGAATCGGACTACAACGCAGAGCTTGCACAATATGTTTACGACGCCACTATGGAGTTTAACAGAATACAGGCTGAGTTGTATCAGATACAACTTCAACACAGGTATGCTATGGAGGAAATAGCATATCGCAACAGGCTTAGCGGAAGCGGAAGCGGCGACACGGATGAGGGCGTACCTTCTGCGGAATATGAGGAATATTTCAATTATCTTTCATCGCTTGACGAAAGCGACCGTAATTCATTTTTAAATTCGGAGTCGGGGTTTTGGAAAAAGCTCAGAGAAGGTGCCGAGTCATCGCTGACACCTGCCGAATACGAACGCTTAATAAATGAGCTTTTTAACATAAACACCGATGTAGGAAAGGGCAGAGGCTCGGGCGGTTCTATCGGCGGAGGCAGAGGAAAGCAGAACGTTCTTCCCAGCATATACAACTGATAAGAGAGAGGAAAAAGAAACTAAGAAGAAAGAGGTATGAGAAGATGAAAAATGCAATTGATTTTATTCGCTTTGCACTTTCACATTGCAAGCGAGAAAGCATACCCGAGGGTGCGCAGCTACCGATAGATATAGAGGAATGCGGCAGTGAACCATGGGAATACTTATTCGGGACAACAGGCAATATAGTAACGAAGGAGCTGCTGGAGCAGAGATTTAAGTATTACTACAGCAAGAAGGGCTGGACGAAAGAAAGCTACGACAATGCGACATCGAGCTGGGCTTTAGGTAAAGTCAGATCCTGCGACTGTCAGGGTTTACTGGATGTGTATTTGGGAACGGACATAAATGCAAATTACTGCTACATATCATGGTGCAGCGACAAGGGTGAATTAAGCGAGGTTGACCGAAGCTACCAAATCGGCGAAGCGGTATTTTACAAAAATCCCGATGGGCGTATGAGTCATGTAGGCTGGGTATGCGGATTTCTGGACGGAGAACCGCTGATTGTGGAAGCAAGAGGTATTCGTTTCGGAGTAGTCGTAACCAAATTCGGCGATCGACCCTGGACGCACAGAGGATTAGTTACCAAGAGGCTCATTTACGACGAAAGCTGCTACGACGAACAAGTCGTGCTTTCGATTGAAAAGCCGATGATACAGGGCGATGCGATAAAGAACTTACAGAGAGCATTAAATGCCCTTGGGTACTACTGCGGCGGCGTTGACGGCAAATGCGGCAAGCTTACAATGCTCGGCGTCAGGGAGTTTGTGGAAGCACACTTAAAGGCTGTTTAACTTTTTTTGGTATTCAAGGCAAGTATGCTCATAAGTGCTGCCAAAAGAACGAAAATGACACCGCAGCCTTTAATCAAACCCATTACTTCTCCGAACACGAGCATACTTGTCAGGGAAGCGAAAGCGGGCTCAAGGGTATTAAGTGCCGAAGCGGCGCAAGCACCTATAAGCTTCATACCCTTGAGCATCAATTGCAGGGCTATTACATAGCCGAGCAGAGCTTCGAGTATGAGAATCAGCCACATAAACCAATCCGACGGAAGAGTGAACCTTCCCATCAAAATTCCTGCCAGAGAACATATTATGCAGGCGGTCAGGGTGATGAAGGTATTTGAAACGGCGGTATCGGCGGAGGCATAGGAGGCATTTTTGCCTGCAATAAAATAGGCGGCATATGTCATTCCGGAAATCAAAGCAAGCAAGATTCCGACAGGCTGAATTTCGCCGTTAAACCCACCGAAGGACAAAAGCGCTATGCCTGCGATAGCCGTAAACAGGGAAATACATTTAACGGGAGTAGGTTTTTCCTTAAAGAACAGCATTGAAAATATGAGAACGAATACCGGGTATGTAAAATGGAGTACGATAGCCATGCCTGCCGGGATGAAATTATAGGCAAACGAAATAAGCATACAGGTAAGGGCAAGCGATGCACCGCCCATGACGCACATACTACTGATTTGACGCATCGGTATGCGAAGCGACTTTTGGGTAAGCAAGCAGGTAAAAAACGATATTATGCCCGCAATACCCATACTGATACCGACAACGCTTTCGTTTTTCATTGCTCTTGCGGTATCGGCAGCCATAATTTCCAAGGCATTTTCGCCGAAGACATTGGCGACAAAGTCCGCCGGCAAGCCGCCGTTAAGTGCCGCATTGGACAAGATAGGAGTTATACCGTAACATACGGAAGCCAGAACTACACAAAGGATGCCTATAACAGTATTTCTTTTCATTACCATACCCTCAAACATTAATATCGGAAACGGAGTTATTTTACTACAAAAATCAATCAAATACAAGTAATCGACAGAAAAAGGAGCAAAATATGGAAAAAGAAACGATCATACTGAACCACACGGAAAACGACTGTCCGTGGGAGGGATGCATTAATTCGGTCAACTACAGGATAGAGCGAGGAGTGGCGGTTGAAGTGCCCGCCATGCTTGCGGAAATTATAAGGCGAAGTGAAGCGGAGCGAATCGCAAATAAAAATCGCTACAACGCATTTACTTCGGCAAACGGCAAAAGACTTTAAATTTAAAGAAAGGACAAGGGAAAATATGACTTTGAATGAGATCGTTCTTTCCGCACTCACGCAACTCGGAAGAAGTGCGGATACTGCAAATATAAACGAATGTATAGTTCGTTTTTCGGTTTACGCAAATCAAGCGCAGCATGAGCTTGCGGATGCCATAGGTTTTTACAGGACGGATATTGTCGCTGCCATCGACGGCACAGTGAAGCTTTCTTCCTTACCCCGAACATGTGTAAAAGTAATACAGGTTATGCAGCGCGGCAACAGCGTTCGCTTTAAGAGTGGGGATACAAACGACCAACTTCTGCTGCCGTACATAGGTTCGGCACTTATCACTTACCGCTGTTATCCCAAGCAGCTTGTCCGAAGTAACGACGAATGTGAGCTTGATGAAACCGTTCACGGACTTATAGTGACATATGTTGTTGGACGTGAACGCTTAACCGGCGATGTTACGACCCAGAAAAGCGGAAACATCTATCTGTCCATGTACGAAAATGCCAAGGCTAAGCTGCGCAGGCTGCACGGTGAACCCGATAACTACCAAATAATAAACAAGTATTGAGGTAAACTATGGCACTTAAAAGATTCTTAATTGACGGTTTTGTCGGGCTTGACCAGAGCATTGACGAGAACCGATTGCCCCTTTCCTTTTCCGCCGATGCCGCCAATATTTCAACAGACGGCGGAAAACTTGCACTGACAAGAGGTTTTACAAAATTAATTCCCGATATCGTACCCGACAACGCCAAAATACGTTACCTTACCTATTACAGAGGTAACTCCGCTCAATATCCTTTAATCATTGCGGACAACGACATTTACGTCTATAAGAATATGCAGTGGCAGAAACTGTACACGATAACGGGTAATCTAAGTACGGCAAAGTTCGATTCGGTTATGGTACAGCTTGGCACTACCGACTGTCTTGTTATTGCGGACGGAATAAATCCTTTGATAAAATATGACGGAGACTCCGTTTCCGCTTTCGGTTCGGAAGAAGACTGTTCCGATATGCCGATATCGTATCTTACCATGTACCGAGGCAGGCTCTTTGCCGCAGGGCATAATGCACAGCCCAACCGTCTGTATTATTCCGTATTACCGGGTGACGGACGAAGCGTTGATAATTGGGGATACACGGAAGTTTCGCCTGCCGTTGAGGGCGGTCACGTTGAGATAGGTTCTTCCAACGGAGACCCTATCGTGGGAATAAAAGCATTATCCAATCAATTGCTTATTTTCAAGAAGAACAGTCTTTACAGGCTCATTGGCGACAGACCTTCGAACTTTACAATAGAACATATCGATGCAAGCTACCGAACGACAAGTCAACAGCGAATTTCAGCATACGGTGATGTACTTTTTTTCCTTACGGAAAACGGACTTTATTATTACAACGGTGTTACAGCCAGACCGATTTCGGATATACTTAAAATAAAGAATCTGATGCGTGATGCACTTACTTCTTCATCGTATCTTGTTACCATCGGGGATAAGCTTTACTTTAACATTAAGAACATGAGCGAAGACATGCTTATCGAATATGACCTGACCGAAAAGAAATATCTGCTTCGCAAGGGTTTTCGCATAGGCTGCATGTATGAATACAGAAATTATCTTCTGTTTACAAACAGCAATGGCTACGTCTATCAGTTCGGCAGGGGGACGACCTTTGACGGTGAAAAAATAAATGCCTACTGGACAACCCCTCTGACCGACCTTGGCGATAAAGGTGCGATGAAAGCACTTCACAAGCTCTATCTTCGCGGTACGGGCGATTCTATAATCGTTAAGACAAATATCGATGAGCTTATCGATACATATAAGCGTCAGTTCCCTGTATCCGAACACAAGGTTCTTGAAATAAAACTTTCAAATGAGGGAAGAACATTTCAGTTGACCGTTTCCAATGACGACGGTGCGGACTTTGAAATTGTCGGCGGTTTGGAACTTATTATAAGCGAACGCTATTTGACAGAATAAGGAGGCACTTTATGCAAATGCAAGCATTATATTACGTCTCGCTCCCCTGTGGAAACGATGACGGCATTGACAGACAGGATTATGAATCGGATATAAAAGCCAACGAAAACTGTCTTAATCAGAACTTTAAACTTATTGCCATGGAGCTTGCGGAATTGAGGGAGCTTATCGAATCCATACTCCAATCACAATAACCCTATGACTGCCGAAGACCGATTGTGGTTCGGCAGTTTTTAAAATATATTTAATTTTTTACCCCCCCCTATTGATTTTTTATTCGGTATAGTGTATAATGATGTAAAGACCGATACGGTCAAAAGAGCTAAGGAGGACTATTTATGAAAAGACTGATTTGTACCCTTTGCATCATACTTTCCGTAAGTATGATACTGATCTCCTGTAGTGCAGGCAATGCCGCAAACCGTTATGTATCGAAAGATAAAACAAGAGCCGTTATTGCCCCCGAAGGTGAGGTTATCGCAGAAGAATTGACACAATGGGTCGAAACGGGAGATGATTCTTCGGAAAACGGCGGTAGTGTAGTCGAGTTGGCAAATACAATCAATTCGTTGCTTGACGAAGCGTACGGCGGACGAGAGCAAATGCCCGATTGCTACATTGGAAATTATGCCGTATCGGATGGTGAAAAGGTTTGCATAGTTCTTACCGAAGGTAACGATGCAAGTGGGCTAAAGGATTTGCTCAATGAGTACGAGGACGGTATTGTTTACAAGTACGTCAAGTATTTATACAGTGAGTTTACCGAAATGCAGAATAAGATTATCGATGTACTCCAAGATAAAGGAATTAAAATTTATTCTTCGTCACGCTCCGAAAATTGTGAGTACATATGTGTGGGCATAGATAAAGAATCGTTTGATGATTCGCTCGATGCAATAGAAGAATTTGCCAACGAGTATAATATTACGGTTATCGTCGAAATATCGGAGCGTCCCGATCTTCTCCGAACAAATGAATAAATGACCCGAAAGAATTGAGATATTAGCCGTCGATTTGCAAAATCGGCGGTTTTTTCTATGGAAAAAAAGCATAAATCATGGTATAATCGTATTGATGTAACAAATTAACATTAAATACACATTTTTACGGGAGAATTTGTGATAAAATGATAGGGATATCAGCGTGCTTGCTCGGGCATTGCTGTCGATACGACGGCGGCTGCGCAAAAAACGTCGAGGTGATAAAGTCGTATCCGACCGAAGATATTTTACCGATATGTCCCGAATGTGCAGGGGGACTTCCCACACCCCGTGAGCCTGCGGAAATAATCGGAGGGGACGGAAAGGACGTACTTGAAGGAAGAGCGAAAGTAGTCACTAAAAGCGGCATTGACGTTACCGCCGAATATGTAAACGGAGCGAGAGTGATTCTGGCAAAGCTCAAGGAATCGGGCATAGATTGCTGTATAATGAAATCCCGCAGTCCGTCGTGTGGTGTCGGAGTAATTTACGATGGCAGTTTCAGCGGTAAAAGGACGGCGGGTGACGGTGTTGCAAGTGCATTATTTAAGATGCACGGAATAGAAGTGAAGTCAGCCGACGGCACCGGGAGGTAAGAAGATGGAAAATGAAAGAATACTTATCATAGACGATGATGAAAACATTGTTAAGATACTGTCGCTGTATTTACGCAGCAAGGGATATGAGGTAATAACCTGTTTGAGCGGCAAACACGCCGTTGAGGTTTTTGACAGATCAAAGCCCGACCTTGTGCTGCTTGACATAATGCTTCCTGTCAAGGACGGAAACCAAATATTGAGCGAAATACGATTAAAGAGCCATACGCCCGTAATCATGCTCACAGCGAAAGGCGAAACCGACGAGAAGATAGGTTCACTTGAATGCGGAGCGGACGATTACATAGTAAAGCCGTTTGACTCGAAGGAATTATTCGCACGCATAAGGGCGGTGCTGAGACGTTCGGCAACCGCCGAAACGGAAACGGAGTCAGAGCCGAAGTCGGAAGTGAAGTTGCAAGCGGATGACGAGCAGCGCATTGAATTTGCCAACATAACCGTAAGTCTTGATGAGTATAAAGTAACAAGAGACGGCGTAAGTCTGCACTTAACGCCCAAGGAGATTGAGCTTTTATACTTACTGGCAAAGAACATAGGCAAGGCGATGAACCGTTCGGAGCTTTTGCGATTGGTATGGGGAAATGATTATTACGGTGACGGAAGGACGCTTGACGTACATATCAAGCGGATACGAGACACACTCGGGCGGGATAATTCGTGGCGAATTGTCACTATAAGCTCCATAGGATACAGGCTCGAACTCACATAAACATTACAGGAGAGCGCAAACATGTTCAAGAGGATATTTTCGAAACTTCTGACGATTTTAATATCTTTGGAATTTATAACGCTGATATGCTGCGGCGGTGTAGCTGCGATTATTTTCCGTACATATTCTCTTAATAACATACAAACGGAGCTGACGGGCGAAGTAAATGCTATAAACAGAATCGTGGTCGGCGAATATCTTGACAGCCGCCAATATGCCGTGGCAATGGAAAAGCTATACGCTATTTCAAGGCAATACGGTGCATTGATACTGGTATTATTCAACAACCAGAATCAGATGAACGCTAACATAGTGGACAACGAATATTCCGAACGATGGAGCGGAGTTGAGAGCAGTCAATATACCGAATACATTGACGGGCTGCTTGCTTCGGCGAACGTGTATAATTATGCGTACGACATATTGAGGGAAATTACAGGTAACAGGACGCTGACGGTATCAAAGCTTATACTCAGTGCGGACGGAGCAAGGCAGGGGATAATCGCAATGACCTATGACCTCACCTCCATTTACGGCACGCTGAACAAGCTATACGGCGACATACTGATTTTCGCTGCAATAGCTTTGATAATTGCCATACCTATTGCATTATTCATAAGCAATAGGATAACGCATCCGATAACGGAATTAAACTCGGCAATAACAAAGTTTTCCAAGGGTGATTTTGAATCGAGGGTTGTTATAGAAGGGCATGACGAGATAGCGGTATTGGCTGACAATTTCAACAGAATGGCGACGGAAATTTCTCAAGCCGAAAGTCAGCGACGAACGTTCGTGGCGAACGTATCTCATGAGCTGCGTTCACCGTTGACGAGCATACACGGATTTATAGAGGCGATGTCGGACGGCACTATTCCGGAGGATGAATACAGCAAATATCTTCCCGTACTGCTTGATGAGACAGGACGAATGTCAAGGCTTATAACAGACCTGCTTGACCTTTCGAGGATAGAATCGGGGAAGAGCATTATCCACAAATCGAGTTTTGACATAAACGAATTAATCTTGAAGGTGCTTTTGACGTTCGAAGCAAGGCTGAATAAAAAACAGCCCGAGCTTATTCTGCCGACGGGCGGCGTATGTACGGTATATGCCGACGAGAACAAGCTGACACAGGTGCTTAATAATCTTTTCGATAATGCAATACGCTATTTACCCGAAAGCGGAGGAAAGCTCAGAGTAGCCGTAAAGAATGAACATTCGATAACGACCGTAGCCATAGGCAACAACGGTGAAATGATACCACAGGACAACCTACCCCATGTTTTCGAACGATTCTACAAAGTCGATAAGGCACGAACACGAACGGGCGGAGGAGGTACCGGACTGGGACTATCGATAGCGAAGCTCATTATAAACGAGCATGGCGGAGATATCGGAGTGACAAGCGACGAAAATGAAACGGTATTCACTTTTACAATAAAATCGGCAAATGCCAACGGAAAGGAAAATCGATGAAAAGAAAGAAAAACAGTGAAGAACAAACGCAATATGATTATGAAATAATCGAAGAATGTGCCAAGCAAATCGAGGATGAATATTCTCATAGCGACGTACGCAGGAAAACGCAGTACAGTTATAAAAACGGTTCGGTTGAAAAAGTAACCACGATCATTCATCGTCAATCAAAGGGTACGATTCTTTTGACCGCAATATCGTTCTTTCTTGTAGGAGCAATGCTCTTTTCCGCATTCATTTTGGCGGGAAAGTTTTTTGACGGTATCTTTTCGTTCGGCGGAACTTCGCTTAACAGCGGCGTGCTGAACGAAATTTACGAAAGAAATGTATCGGGTGTTGTGCTTATAAGCAGCGTATCTAAGACGCAGGACGGCATGGTAGCCGAAAATATCGGCACGGGCTTTTTCGTCACCGAGGACGGATACATACTGACGAACGAGCATGTAGTACGAGATGCTGCGGATATAGCGGTAAAATTATTTGACGGTACGGAGCATACGGCAACGCTCATAGGCAAGGATGTTTTGACGGACGTTGCGGTAATACGTATTGACGGCACCGGATATAATGCACTCAGTATCGGCGATTCCGCTTCCGTGCGCACGGGCGATTTTGTAATGGCAATAGGTCATCCCACGGGTATAGAGCTTGCGTTCACTGCCACATACGGCAATGTAAGTGCAATTGCCAGGGACATCAATATTGACGGCAAAGTAAACAACTACATCCAGATAGATGCGGCATTGAACCCCGGTAACAGCGGCGGTCCGTTATTCGATATTAACGGCAATGTCATAGGCATGAACACGGCAAAGACCACGGCGGCAGGACACGATGACGACGGTGAATTGATAAGTGCGGAGGGTTTGGGTTATGCACTTCCGATTTCGAAGGTTATGGAATTATATTCAAGCATAATCACAAGCGGAACGGGGTCACAGCCGGGATTGGGGCTTCAGGTAATAACGATAGAGCCCGAACGTGCGCAGTATTATAACATTCCTGTCGGGGTACTTGTGTACACCGTAACCAAGGACGGACCTGCCGACAAGGCGGGATTGTACCCCAACGATATAATTACGAGCGTTGACGGGGTAACGATAACGACGTCGGATGAATTTATAGCGATAGTACGTTCTCACAAAGTCGGCGACACGATACATATAGGTTATCAATCGGGGAACGAGAAAAAGGAATGTGACGTAACGCTTATCGATTTTAACGACATAGGCAATGAAATCCTCGATAATTTTTACGGCGGAGCCGAATACGGTTATTGATAATGAATAAGGGAAAAAAGTAAATTATACAGATAATAACTGTTGACTTTTCATTTTCAAGAGACTATAATGAGAAATGAACGGCAATCAAGGTTTTTTTGCTGCGCCTTTGTGCGACACGGACTTTTTTGCCGACACGGAGGCAGCGAAGCTTTATATTAATGCTGCCGGTGATAATAAGCGATTTTTTTGAAAGGAATTGCAATAATAAAATGTACAAAATCGTAGCAAAGAAAGAACTCAATCCTACTGTAACGATGATGGATATCGAAGCTCCTCTTGTTGCAGCAAAGGCGGAGCCGGGTCAATTCATTATTTTGAGAGTTGATGCCGACGGCGAGCGTATTCCGCTTACCATTGCTCATTACGACCGTGAAGCCGGCACTGTCAGGATCATCTTCCAGGTTGTCGGTGCAACCACCGAAAAGCTTAATCACAAGCAGGTTGGCGAATACATTCATGACTTTGTAGGACCTCTTGGTGTCGCAACACATCTTGAGGGACTCAAGAACGTATGTATTGTCGGCGGCGGTGTAGGCTGCGCCATTGCACTTCCCATTGCTCAGAAACTTCATGAGATGGGCTGCAAGGTAACAAGCGTTATCGGCTTCCGCACAAAGGATTTGCTGATTCTCGAAGACGAATTCAACGCATGTTCCGATAAGCTTTATGTTATGACCGATGACGGTTCATACGGAAGGCACGGAAACGTATGTGTTCCTTTGAACGAGATGTTCGAGCAGGGACAGACCTTTGACGAAGTTATCACCATCGGTCCGTTGATCATGATGAAGTTCGTCGTTGCCACAACCAAGCCCACCGGTATTCCCTGCACGGTTTCAATGAACCCGATAATGATTGACGGAACGGGTATGTGCGGCGGATGTCGTCTTACTCTCAACCGTGACGGCGAGAAGATCACAAAGTTTGCTTGCGTTGACGGCCCTGACTTTAACGGCTACGAAGTTGATTTCGACGAAGCAATGTCCAGAGGTTCAATGTATTTCTCCTTTGAGCGTCATGCTCATGAAGAAACATGTAACCTGTTCAAAAAGGAGGTAAAGTAATATGCCTAATATGAGTCCTACCAAAAACCCCATGCCCAGCCAGGACCCCAAGGTAAGGGCACATAATTTTGACGAGGTTGCTATCGGCTATACCGAAGAAATGGCTCTTGATGAGGCATTACGCTGTCTCAACTGCAAGAATATGCCTTGTTCAAACGGATGTCCCGTAAACATCCATATCCCCGAATTTATTTCCAAGATAAAAGAGGGTGATTTCGAGGGTGCATATCAGGTCATCAATCAAACCTCATCACTGCCCGCAGTATGCGGCAGAGTATGTCCTCAGGAATCCCAGTGCGAATCCAAGTGTGTTCGCGGCATCAAGGGTGAACCCGTCGGTATCGGCAGACTCGAAAGATTCGTTGCCGACTGGCACAATGCACACAGCACCGAAGCACCTAAGACCGCTCCTTCCAACGGTCATCGTGTAGCGGTTGTAGGTTCCGGTCCTTCAGGTCTTACCTGTGCGGGCGACCTTGCAAAGAAGGGCTATAAAGTAACCGTTTACGAAGCACTTCACACCGCAGGCGGCGTTCTTGTTTACGGTATTCCCGAATTCCGTCTTCCCAAGAAGATAGTTCAAAAGGAAGTTGACAATCTTATCGCCATGGGCGTTGATGTTGAGACCAACATTGTTATCGGCAAGACCTTGACCATTGACGAGTTGTTCGAGCAGGGCTTTGAAGCTGTATTCGTAGGCTCGGGCGCAGGACTTCCCAACTTCATGAACATTCCCGGCGAGGCATACAAGGGTGTATACTCCGCAAACGAATTCCTTACCCGTTCGAACCTCATGAAGGCATA
>CAYPXV010000034.1:0-13682 GCA_964414925.1 uncultured Clostridium sp.
TTTTATTTTTAATATTTGCCCATTTGGAATGTCCTGACATAATTATCCTCCTGTTTTATTCCTTAAAAATTAATTATTATCTTGATTTTCTCCCGATTCATCGTTGCTGAACTGAATCGGATGACAAACGGCAATAACCCTGTGCTTTGATGAACCCAATGAAGCATCGAAGTCACCTTTGCAGGTTATAAGTGTAAGTCTTGCTTCACCGCCCGTATTCATCACGGAATACGGTACTTCGTCATACAGATATATATCAACTGAAGTGACGGCATAGTAATAATAATCACCGTGCGCATCCTCCAAAATGATGATATCTCCGACTTTGAGCTTACTCTTAACCACATCAAAATAGCCCAGCTTACCGCTGTATTTATTATGCCCGGCTAAGATGATGTTTCCGCCTTCCGACGGCGTACCGCTCGTTTTAAGCCATGCGGCACGATTGTGCGCTCTGACAGTAGCCATTTGACCCTTCCAGTTGAAACCTACCTGGTCTATGGGACATACAACATCATAGTCCGCAAAATAAATCTTTACAGGTCTGTCCGGATCGGGAGGACGGGGTGTCGAACCGTCCGTAGGTTCTTCCTCAACCGTGTCGGTGTCTGCCTCGTCGCCGTAGAACCCGGGGTCAATCGGAATTTCCATTCCCGGCTCTGCGGTAACGGATGGTACGCTCCCGGTGTTGGGGTCTTGAGTTACAAATACATAGCTGCCCGTAGGTATCGGAACTTCATTAAAATTTTCCGGATGGAACAGTTTATCAAACCACAGCGTGGTGTCGCTTATGATAATGATAATGCCTGTCAGAATCAGTAAGCCCGAGATGATGTACAGCACGGTATTGAATCGTTTGTTCTTTTTTATGCGTTCCTCTTTCGAGTACGTTTTCCTCTGTTTCTTTTCCATACACTGCATTATATCAGATAATTTCACTCTTGGCAACAGAAAAAGCTATGGTTTTCTGAACAAAATCATGTTATAATGTTATGTGTTACGGAAAAGAAGGTGTCGAAACGGTTCTTTTACCTTCTATTTTCTTATACATGATAATAATTTTTTCAGAAAGGATCTGTCATAGCATGGATTTTAAAAATACTATTGCGCAAGCCATTGCCGATGCAACGGAAATGGATTTTGAATCGGTTTGCGAACTTATCGAATCACCTCCGGATCCGAAAATGGGTGATTTCGCTTTCCCTTGCTTTAAGCTTGCAAAGACTTTAAGAAAGGCTCCGCCTATGATCGCAGCGGAACTTTGCCAAAAACTCGGTAAGATTGACGGCATCGAACGTGTGGAAAATGCAGGACCATACCTCAATTTCTTTACCGATAAGTCCGTTTTCGCAAAAAACGTTATCCAAAATGTTCTTTCAAACGGTGATAAATTCGGTTCTTCCGATGAAGGCAACGGAAAAAATATCTGTCTGGATTATTCTTCAATCAATATTGCCAAGCCTTTCGGTATTCATCATATAACCACTACCGTTCTCGGCAATTCTCTTAAACGTATTTTTGACCATTTGGGCTATCATACCATCAGTATCAATCATTTGGGTGACTGGGGTACGCAGTTCGGAAAGATGATTGTAGCTTATAAGCGTTGGGGCAATCGTGAGGTAATCGAAAACGGAAACTCCACCCGTGAACTTGTAAATCTGTACGTTAAATTCCATGAGGAAGCGGAAAAAGATCCGTCACTCAATGATGAAGCCCGTGCCGCATTCCGCCTTATCGAACTTCATTCTCCCGAAGAATGGGAGTTGTTTGAATGGTTCAAACAGGTCACTTTAAAGGATGTTTCCAAAGTTTACGATCTGCTCGGCATTACCTTTGACAGCTATAACGGTGAAGCATTCTATGAGGATAAAATGCCTGCCGTTATTAAGGAACTTGAGGATAAGGGCATTTCCAAAATCGATAACGGCATGACTATTGTCGATTTGTCTGATTATAATATGCCCCCGTGTATTATCAAAAAGAGCGACGGAAGTACCATCTACGCAACAAGAGATATCGCTGCGGCAAAATACCGTCATGATACATATAATTTTTATAAGTCCCTGTATGTGGTGGCTTATCAGCAGAATCTCCATTTCCGTCAGTTCTTTAAAGTCCTTGAACTCATGGGCTATGAATGGGCAAAGGATTGCGTACACGTCAACTTCGGCATGGTAAGCATGGAGGATATGACCTTCTCAACAAGAAAGGGCAATGCTATTTATCTGGAAGATGTACTCAATACCCTTATCGATAGGGCAGAGGACATTATAAAGGAAAAAAGTCCCAACCTTGATAACCGCCGTGAAGTCGCACGCCAAATCGGTGTGGGTGCAATAGTATTCAGCGTCCTTTATAACGGAAGAATAAAGGATTATACCTTCTCATGGGAGAAATCCCTTAACTTTGAAGGCGAAACGGGTCCGTATGCGCAGTATACATACGCAAGAAGTCGCTCCGTTATGCGTAAAGCAGGCGGTTTTGATGCCGAAAATATCGATTATTCCGTTCTTAGCGATGAGTCCGCTACAGCTCTTATCCGTGCAATCGATGCCTTGCCCGAAATTATCAAGCAGGCTGCCGAGAAATACGAACCTTATCTTATCTCACGCGGCGTTATCGATATCTGCTCCTGTTTCAACAGGTTCTATTACGAAAACAGAATCATGGATGATGACTTAACAGTAAGAAACGCAAGGCTTGCCTTGACAGAGGCTGCCGGAATTGCCATGCGCACGGGACTGTTCCTTGTCGGTCTTGAAGCTCCCGAACGCATGTAAATATAATTTTTCAAATTCAGAAAGGAAGAAATATGGTTATTTTAGACGAATATCGTCAACAGCTTACCGCAACCATTGCTGCTCTTAAACAGGCGGGTGAGTCCCTTTGACCTGGTCGGGCTCAATAAAGAAAAAGAAGAACTTGAAGCTCAAATGGCAGAGGAAGGTTTCTGGAATGATGTTGATAATGCCAATAAAGTAAATCAACGCATTAAGGCTATCCTCTCAAAATTAAATAAATACAACAAGCTTAACAGCAAAGCCGAGGATATTGAAATCCTGTTTGAAATGGCTGAGGAAGCGGACGATGCAGAGCTTGCCGAGGAAGGCAAAACCGAAGTTGCGGAACTTGTTAAATTGGTTGAGGAGTTCCGTATCGCAACACTGCTCAACGGTCCTTATGACAGTGCAAATGCAGTCCTTTCACTCCACGCAGGTGCAGGCGGCACGGAAGCACAGGATTGGGTCAGTATGCTCTATCGTATGTATGTACGCTACTGCGAACGTGCAGGTTATACCGTAAAAGAGCTTGACCTGCTTGAAGGTGATGAGGCGGGTATCAAGAGCGTTACATTTGAATGTGACGGCGAAAATGCTTACGGCTATCTTAAAGCGGAGAAGGGTGTTCACCGCCTTGTGCGCATCTCTCCGTTCGATTCGTCCGGAAGACGTCATACCTCTTTCGCTTCGCTTGATGTTACTCCGATTCTCGATGATGATAATAACTCCATCGAAATCAATCCCGACGATATCCGTGTTGACACATATCGCTCAAGCGGTGCCGGCGGACAGCATGTTAATAAAACTTCATCCGCTATCCGTATAACTCACTTCCCGACGGGTGTTGTCGTTCAGTGCCAGAACGAACGCAGCCAGATCCAAAACAGGGAAACCGCTATGCGTATGCTCAGAGGTAAATTGCTCGAAATCAAAGAGCGTGAACGTATGGAGCATATGGCGGATATTAAAGGCGAAATGAAACGTATTGAATGGGGCAGCCAGATAAGAAGCTATGTTTTCCAACCGTACACCATGGTTAAAGACCACAGAACGGGTGAGGAAACAGGTAATATCCAGGCTGTTATGGACGGTGAAATAGATAATTTCATCAATGCGTTCTTGATTAAATCATAATTTTTAAGGAGGTTGTTTATGGGTAAATTTAACGGTTTTAATACGGGCGGCGGCAATATGCAGCAGCTCATGCGTCAGGCACAGAAAATGCAGCAGGAAGTTGCAAGAGTTCAGGAAGAAGTCGGAAATACCGACTTTGAAGCAAGCGTAGGCGGCGGAGTGGTTAAAGTTACCGTCAACGGTGCAAAGGAATTTAAGTCCATCACTATCGCTCCCGAAGTTGTTGACCCCGATGATATCGAAATGCTTCAGGACCTTATCCTCAGTGCCGTCAACGAAGCAATGCGTGTTGCCGAAGATGCCATGGAAAAAGAAATGAACCGTGTCACCGGCGGCATGGGCGGTCTGGGCTTAGGCTTCTGATATGCAAAGCATCGATTCGCTCGTTAACTGCTTTAATCGTCTCCCCGGTATAGGCATTAAGTCCGCACAAAGACTTGCTTATCATGTCATTAATATGCCCGATGCCGATGTTTCCGCACTTGCAGAAGCTCTCTTGGTCGTAAAACAACGTGTTCACTTCTGCCCCGTATGCGGTAACTATACAGAGGAAACCCTTTGCGATATCTGCTCAAATCCCAAACGTTCCACCGATACCGTTTGTGTCGTTAAGGATGCTCGTGATGTGAGCTTTATGGAGCGTATGCGTGAGTATAACGGTCAATATCACGTTCTCGGTGGAGTGCTTTCCCCCCTTGACGGCATAGGTCCCGATAAGCTCAATATCGATTCGCTGCTTGAAAGAATTAAAAATAATTCGGTCAAAGAAGTCATTATCGCTACTAACCCCGATGTCGAAGGTGATGCAACCGCTTCCTATATCGCTAAACTGCTTCACGATTTGCCGGTTCGTGTCACTCGTATTGCTCACGGTATACCAATTGGCGGTAATCTCGAATTTGTCGATGAACTGACTTTGTTCAAAGCAATGCAAAATCGCCGTGAAATATAACACAGTATATTGCAGATTGTCCCAAACCGGATGGTCTGCAATCTTTCTTTTTTTCGCTCGTCACTATTTCAATAATAAAACTTGTTACGCCAATCACAACAGAAGTTTCACATTGATAATGATAGTCGGATTATGTTCTTCAACAGTAATAGCGATAGCAAGTGGATTTTCGGTAACAATTTTAAAATATATTTAATTAAGCTTATCTTTTTTTTGCTGCGCAAAATCATTTTTAATAGTATAATGGATACACACCTAAAACATAAAACTAGGTAGTAATATAAAGAAGGAGGTTTTTCAATGGTAGAAAACCAAAAACTATTCTCACCGGCGATCGCAATTCTTCTTGTAGCAACGATGCTGACGATGTTTTGCTTTCCGTCAACGGTAGCGATGGCAAGTACATACCCGGAAAGAGTCGTAAAGCTTTTGATTGTGTATGATGATTCGTACGAGCAAGCTATGTACGAACAGGGTATCGCTTCAACTGCGTTGGTTAGCCGACTTGAACAGATGGCAAGATTTGCCGTATTTGCAGGCTTAAACGATTAATGAAAGGATCTATTATTATGACAAAGAACATGAAACGATTATTATCGATACTGACATGCGTCGCAATGGTTCTCGGCTTCACGCTGAGTTCGTTCGCACTGGCGGAAGGCAGCAGCCATCCGTCAAATGAAAAGTTCATCGCTTTTCTTAATCAGCAGACCAACACCCCGGGTGTCACCAATGAGGATGAGATATGGGCGGCAGCGGAAAGAGCGGAGAACGAATTTGAAGGTATGATTTACGGTTTGGTAGACAGCCAATACGAAATTGCTCCGATTTTCAAATGCAAGATGATGGGGGACAAATACTACGTTGACAAGATGAATTTCTCCTTCTTCTATTTTTGCTCCGATAATTACTGCCCCGAAGAACCCGAGGCAGAGGATTATAAAATGGGATTATTGGAAGTCATGCCCGATTTCTACGGTCAACTTGACGTGTCCGAAACACTGATTTCAGAGATAAACGGTCAATTTGTCACCGAAGGTCATATTACACATATAAGTTCGGTAAATGCTAACGACTGTTCGAGACTGGAAAATGTTTTATTCAATAATCAGCCGTACTGTATCGAGTTCACTGCGCTGAATTGTCCCAATTTGAAGCGTGTAACTCTTACAGGCGGTGCATTTAAAAATATCGCACTTCAACTCGTCGGTAGCGAGAGCCCGTTGGATATTGTCGCAATAGGCGATGCTTCCGTTGGCTTTGACGGAAAATACAACGGTGCGAATTATACCCTCTATGCCTATGGCGAAGAGGAAGAATTTGTCGGCTGGTTTATGGCAGGTCAGTGTATCAGCACTGAAATGGAATTCTTATATGACGGTGACGGCTCCCTGTACGCTTGCTTCGCAGGTGACGTCAACGGTGACGGAAATATAACTCTTTCCGACGCAGCACTTATTATGCGCTCGGCAATGAATCTTTCGCCCCTTGCAAATGTCGGTAGCGGCGATATAGATGCCGATGGTATAATTACCGCATCCGATGCACTTTTTACCATGAGAATTGCAATGGGTCTGTAATTTTAAAAAAACCATGATATCAGTTGAATACCATTGAATTTTAAGAAAAACCTCCCTATTGAGGCAGAGTTAACCGCTCTGCCTTTTTTTGTAAAGAAAATCGGTCTTAATGCAAAAGTCGAAAATATTTTAAAATTTTTTTAAATTCCTATTGACAAATCAAACAGGAACGTTTATAATCTCATTTGGTTAGCGAGGGCTAACCAAAATTTAAAGCAATTAGTTAGCATACGCTAATTGCAGAAAGAGAAAAAAGGTGTTACCACTAACATTGGCACAGCTCGGAGAGAGTAAGATAATAAAGAAGATCGGTGGAAATAGCGAAGTAAAGACGCATCTTGAAAGCCTTGGATTTGTTGTCGGCGGAGAGATAAAATTAGTCAGTGCAATCGGCGGAAACGTAATCGTTAACGTAAAGGATTCTCGCATTGCGATAAATAAAGAAATGGCTCAGAAAATCTACGTTTAAGGTTTTCCGGCGAAAAATAAAAATAGAGAAACAGGAGAAACAACATGAGGACATTAAGACAGGTTAAGCTTGGGGATACTGTGCGTATAGTTAAGCTGAACGGCGAAGGTGCGACTAAGCGTCGCATTATGGACATGGGGCTTACAAAGGGCGTTGAGGTATACGTCAGGAAGGTTGCGCCACTGGGCGATCCGATTGAACTTACCGTTCGCGGCTATGAACTTTCCATCAGGAAAGCGGATGCCGAAATGATTGAAGTAGAATAATTTTTTTTGAAATATGGTTAGCATATGCTTACCGGAAAGGAAAAAGTAAATGTCAATACGAATAGCACTTGCAGGTAATCCGAACAGCGGAAAGACGACATTATTCAATGCGCTTACGGGTTCAAATCAATTTGTGGGCAACTGGCCCGGAGTAACGGTGGAAAAGAAGGAGGGAAAACTGAAAGGACATGACGATGTAATCATTACAGACCTTCCGGGAATTTATTCCCTTTCCCCGTACACACTTGAAGAAGTGGTGGCAAGGAATTATCTAATCAACGAAAGACCCGATGCGATTTTAAATATCGTTGACGGAACGAACCTTGAGAGAAATCTCTATCTGACCACACAGCTTATCGAGCTTGGAATACCCGTTGTAATAGCCGTCAACATGATGGACATCGTCAAAAAGAACGGCGATAAGATAAATACGGCAGAGCTGTCAAGAAGACTTAACTGTAAGATAATCGATATTTCCGCACTAAAAGGAACGGGTGTAAAGGAAGCGGCAGAGGCAGCCATTGCCGCCGCAAAGAGCAAAAAGTGTGTTCCGATGCACACATTCTCGGGCACAGTCGAACATGCACTTGCTCATATTGAGGAAGCGGCTATACATTCCATGCCGGAGGAGCGTCAAAGATGGTTTGCGATAAAACTGTTTGAGCGTGACGAACAGGTTTTAACGCAGCTTAAGCTTGATGAAAAGAGCCTTGCACATATTGAAACGGATATTAAGGCGGTTGAAGCTGAGCTGGATGATGATGCGGAGTCCATCATTACAAACGAACGCTACATTTACATCGGTGAACTTATCAAAGATTGCTATAAGAGACGTTCCGCAGGTAAGCTTACCGTTTCGGATAAGATAGACAAGGTAGTAACGAATCGATTCTTAGCTTTGCCGATATTTGCACTGGTAATGTTCCTTGTGTACTTTATTTCGGTAACTACAATCGGAACATACGCAACCGATTGGACGAATGACGGCTTATTCGGAGACGGATGGCATCTTCTTGGCATCGGTACAAGCGATTATGAAGAAGCGATAACGGACTATGCAATAGAGAACGTATGGACGGATGAAATGAAGCAGACCGTTGACGCTGCGGTTGAGGCAGAAGTTGTCGGAGCGGAGGACATTCAGTCCGCAATAAATGATGAGGACTTCGGTGCGTTTGACGAAGCATACGGTTCATATGCCGATTCTCTTGCGGAAGAAGGCTTTGACATAAGTGAATATTATGATGCAGCCCTCGGCGATGACGCCGAAAACGTTCCCGCAACGGAGGATTACGGTGTTTGGGTACCGGGCATTCCCGTGCTTGCCCAATCGGGTCTTGAATCGCTTAATTGCCCCGAATGGCTTGTTAGTTTGCTCGTTGACGGCATAATCGGCGGTGTCGGTGCGGTTCTCGGTTTCGTTCCGCAAATGCTCGTGTTGTTCATCCTTCTTGCATTCCTTGAATCCTGCGGCTATATGGCACGTATTGCCTTCGTGCTTGATAGAATCTTCCGCAAATTCGGTCTTTCCGGTAAATCCTTTATTCCCATGCTTATAGGTACAGGCTGCGGAGTTCCCGGCATAATGGCATCAAGAACGATAGAAAACGAGCGTGACAGACGTATGACCATCATGACAACGACGTTCATCCCCTGTGGCGCAAAGCTGCCCATAATAGCACTCATCGCTTCCGCTCTGTTCTCAAATGCCTGGTGGGTTGCTCCCAGTGCATATTTCGTTGGAATAGCGGCAATAATAATCTCGGGAATTATGCTCAAGAAGACAAAGATGTTCTCAGGTGAGCCCGCACCGTTCGTTATGGAGTTGCCTGCATATCACTGGCCTACAGTCGGAAACATCCTGCGTTCAATGTGGGAGAGAGCTTCGTCCTTTATTAAGAAGGCAGGCACTATCATTCTGCTTTCCTCGATTATCATTTGGGCAGGTTCCATGTTCGGAATCGTTGACGGAAGCTTCATCTTCAGTACCGAAATGGAACTTGAAAACAGTCTGCTCGGAATCCTCGGCGGCGCAATCTGCGGTATCTTTGCCCCCCTGGGCTTTGGCAATATCCGTGCAACTATAGCCACAATCATGGGTCTTGTTGCAAAAGAGGAAGTTGTCGGTGTATTCGGTGTGCTTGATTTTGAAGGCATGACCCAACTTGCAGCTTATTCATTCCTCGTATTCAACCTGCTCTGCGCTCCCTGCTTCGCTGCTATCGGCGCAATTAAACGTGAGATGAATTCGCCCAAGTGGACATGGTTTGCAATAGCTTATCAGTGCATATTTGCTTATGCCGCATCTCTCGTCATCTATCAGATCGGCTCTGCATTTGGCGGCAATGTAAACGTCATAGGTCTCATTGCAGCGCTGATAGTAGTAGGCTTTACGGTATATATGCTTGTTAAACCGTACAAGGAATCGAATAATGCAATTCGTTCCGTGAATGCTGTAAAATAAGGAGGTATAGTAATGCTTGAGTGGCTTGCGAATAATCTTGCTACAATAATAATCTGTGCAATACTTATTGGCATCGTTGCCGCAATTATTGTACACATGGTTAAAAATAAGAAGCACGGTAAATCAGCCTGTGGCTGCGGCTGCTCATCCTGCCCCATGGAAGGAAGCTGTCATACCGCCAAACATTAAAATTCATATTCAATCTCGTTAAAGGTCGATGTAATTCCGTATAAAGAAGGTCTACATCGACCTTTAATTTAACCTGTCACAAAAATTTTACAAAGCGAATGCTTGACTTTTAGCTTATTTTGGGGCTATACTGTACTCGAATACAAAAAGAAAGGAAGAACTTTGAATGAAAAGAACATTTATTTTGTTGATTGTTACAATATTGTTCGCTTCGTTTGCCGCATGTAAGGGAAGTAATGTTAAATCGAGTGAAGATAGCGGAACGTCTGCTTCGGCTCAGCTCACCGAAACTCCGACCGCCGAATCGACTTCTGTACCGACGCCTGTTCCCGAACCGGAGCTGATAAGTAAATTTGACCTTGCTTGCACGTCAGACAGTCAAATAATGCTTCATCCGTTAAATGACGGAAGACTTGCTATTGCTTCATACAGCGAAGATAATCAGACTACCGACATAGAGATTTACAATATTTACACCGATATTATTGAAAATTCAATATCCTTATCGGGTAAATACACCTTGAATGAAACCTTCTTTGATGATGACTCAATGGCATTAACCGATGCCGAATATTCGGGATGCGGTATGATATTGAATTTGCAGCTTGAAGAAATGAGTTCATTTGACATCGACAGCGACGGCGGTGTTTTTTCGCATGATAAAAACTATTACTACATGGTCGGTGCGGACGGAAATCTTTACCGCTGCAATTTAAGACGCAACAAGCGTGAGAAGATTGATTTGGGTTATGACCTTTGTTTCTACGGAATTAAATCCATTCATCCCGATAAAGATATTATTGAGCTGTATGTAAGTACTTCAACCTATCTTTCAACAAGTACAATTGCCGTTGTAGATGCCGAAAACGAGGAATTGATTTCATATAATGATTCTATCTTCTCCGCTACCTGGTGCGGTGATGATTCAATAACGATTTCAGCATCCGAGTCGGGCGAGGAAAGATTTACCGTTACTTTCGGAAATGATTCAAAAGGGTATCAAAGCGTTGGCAGTAACGCATTTAGCGGTATAGAGCCTACCATGATAAACGGTTCGTCATATGCCGTTTGCACAGGCATGACAAGTACGTTCTATTCTCTTTCCGACAGCGTGGGAAAGTACGAGATTGATGAGTCGTTGCTCTCGGGCGAAATTTACGATGCTTGTTATTTGGCATCCGCAAAATGTATCGCAGCCGTAACTTATGAGGAAAATGCACCGAAAATTGTAATAATCAATCCGCAAAAGATGAATTTCGAATCCGTCACAACCGCCGAAGATGCTCAGTCGGTGTTCAATATAGATACCGAACTGTACGAAGCATATTTACAGACTTACACAGGCATACCCGTTTCCGACGAACTCTCGGAAGCAAGAGACTATGCTGATTCATTGGAATCTAAATATGGCGTAAAGATTTTTATTTCTTCACAGTGCAGAGAACCTGCGGCGTATAATTTCACCTATTCTATCGAAACTACGGATAATATGAGCTTTAACGATGAAGCGGAAGAAATTATGCAAAGTCTTGAGGTACTTGATAAAACGCTGGGGATGTATCCCGAAAACTTTTTTACGAATTTTAAGCTTGACGGTCGTCGCTGTGGAATAGGCATATTGCTTGTCGGTTCTATAGGAAACGGTGAAGGCATTATAGGAACGTCATTTTCAAGCGGTGAATGGTTCAATATAGCAGTTGATATTCGTATGGATGAACTTTCGAGCATTTACTGCCACGAAATTTGGCATTCGATTGAAGACCTGCTTTCAATGAAGAATATTTACATTACCGAAGCGGATTGGAATGAATTTAATCCGGGTGGCTTTGAATATTACGGTGACATCGTTTCCGAAAATGATGCTTTGCGTTGGACGCTGTTCGGTTCGACCGATGAGGAGACATACTTCATTGACAGTTATTCTAAGCTCAGTGCCGACGAGGATAAAGCAAGAATAATGGAGTACGTTATGACACGTGATGATTGCGAAATTGCAATATGTTCTTCACCGTACTTGATAGGTAAACTTCAAATAATGTGTGACTGCATCAGAATGGGCTTTGACGATTCTTCCTGGGAAAATGTACGCTGGGAAAGATTCCTCGGTTCGGCTCAAAATTAGATTTTACCGAGTAGATAAGGATTAAACAGGAGAACTTTGTATGTCAATGATGGATTTTATAAATCAAATGGCTCAAAATCCAATGCTTCTGGTTTCAGCTTTGTTGACTTTGGGTGTTATTCTTGTCAACGGCTGGACCGATGCTCCCAATGCCATAGCGACGTGTGTATCCACAAGAGCAATTGAGGTACGAAAAGCCATTATCATGGCTGCGATTTTCAATTTTCTCGGTGTACTTGTAATGACTTATGTCAATGCATCAGTAGCTATGACCATCTATAACATGGTGGATTTCGGCGGCGATGCTCATCTTTCTCTAATAGCTCTGTGCGCAGCCATGGCGGCTATTGTAATTTGGGCAACGGTTGCATGGTATTTCGGAATCCCCACAAGCGAAAGTCATGCACTTATCGCAGGAATCTCGGGTGCCGCCGTCGCAATTCAGAACAGCTTTGCCGGTATCAACGGTGCGGAATGGATAAAGGTAATTTACGGAATAGTTCTGTCAACCTTGCTGGGTTTTGTCATGGGCTTTGTTATTTCAAAACTGACCGTTCTGATCTTTAAAAATAAAAATCGTCTCAAGTCCGAACGTTTCTTCTCAGGCGCACAAGTTGCCGGCGGTGCTGCAATGGCATTCATGCACGGAGCGCAGGACGGACAGAAGTTTATGGCTATCTTCCTGCTGGGTGCGGCGTTCGCAAACGGTCATTCCGAAGCTACCACATTCGTTGTTCCTCTTTGGCTTATGATTTTATGCTCCGCAGTTATGGGACTGGGTACTTCCATAGGCGGTTATCGCATTATCAAATCCGTAGGCATGGATATGGTTAAGCTTAAACCCTATCAGGGCTTTGCGGCTGACTTATCAGCCACCCTTTGTTTATTACTTTCAAGCCTTACAGGTATTCCCGTCAGCACTACCCATACAAAAACAACCGCAATAATGGGTGTCGGTGCGGCACGGAGAATGAGCAATGTCAATTGGAGCGTCGTCAAAGACCTCGTTTTGACCTGGATATGTACCTTCCCCGGCTGTGGTCTTTTGGGCTACGGTATGGCTAAATTATTCTTACTCATCTTTGCATAGGAGATTTTATAATGGCTAAGAAAAATAACGATTATTTTAAACTTATAGAACAGCAGACTTCATACTGTGTTGCTGCTTCCGAGCTTTTGGGAAAAATCCTTTCTTCTTTCAATTCGGATAATATTGACGCTTATCGTGAGCAGATGCACTCACTGGAACATGATGCCGATGATGTCCACCACGATATCCTTACCAAACTTTCCACCGAGTTCATTACTCCCATTGACCAGGAGGATATCCTTCGCCTTGTCCAGATTATCGACGATATAACCGATGCTCTGGATGAAGTCATCCTTCAAATTTATATGTACCACATAAGCTCAGTTCCCGAGAAAGCTATCATGCTCTCCAAAATCGTAAACAACTGCGTTTGCGCCCTCTATGAAGCAACTAAGGAACTTAAAAATTATAAGAAACCTCAACTTTTACACAGCCTTCTCGTAAAAGTAAACGACATCGAAACCGAGGCTGACGATATCTACGTCGATGCAGTCCATAACCTCTTTACCTCAACCGATAACGTCAAAACCCTTATCGGAGCAAAAGCCATCTGCGAAAGCCTCGAAAATTGCTGCGACCTCTGCGAACATGCCGCCGATGTTATCGAGCAGGTAATAATAAAAAATACTTGAT
>CAYPXV010000035.1:0-7047 GCA_964414925.1 uncultured Clostridium sp.
AAAAAGTTTTTAACTTTCGTTCTGTGTCTGACCGTTGCCATATGCATGGCACTGCCGAGCTTGGCATATCGTCCGGCGGATTATCATGCTTGTGACTACGAAAAATACTCTGCATTTTTCGAACTGACGGATGAAGAATTGGGGCTTGATAATTCAAAAGCTATCAACGAATCCATTCGAGAATTGAACAACAGTGGCATGACGTTCTTTTACATTCTTAACGAAGATAATATCCTGTCGCCTGTCGTACACTGTGCAATGAAGAATGGGCTTAAATATGTTAAAACGGTTGACTTTTATGCTCTTTGTCTTGCAGGTGATGAGTTTATAGGTGATGACGGAGAATATTATTCTGCCGAGGTATTGGTAGAGCTTCATCCCGATTTTTGCGGAAGTTTTGATATTAGCGGAACTTTAACCGAACAGGTCAATTCTCCTTTGGAAGGTGCAACGCATATAACAAGCGTTATTGTGGATGATTGTGAAAATCTTAAAGAGCTTACATTTAATGACCAGCAGTATTGCACAAGATTTTCCGCAGTGAACTGTCCGTCATTGAAAGATATAAATGTAACCGGATGCAAGCTTGAAAGGATTACCGTACAGCCTGCCGAATATTCGGAAGCACTTGATGTAATCGCAATAGGCAACGGCAACATCGGAGTAAATTATAATTCCGTGACAATGAGATTGTATGCCGAAACCGAAGTTGAGAACTTCATCGGATGGTTTGTTGACGGCGAATGTATCGGCACGAACAAAATCTTTGCATATAACGGCACGGGAACTGTCTATGCTTGCTTTGCAGGTGACGCAAACGGTGACGGCATAATAAACGTACTTGATGCAAACCTCATTATGCGCAAAGCACTTAGCGAATTTACACCGAGCGATGTTGCAATTTGCGACCTTGACAATAACGGTGACATCTCCACATCCGACGCCGTATTGGCGATAAGAATCGGAATGGGTCTGTAAGAAAAGAGTAAGGAATACGAACAAGGGAGTCGGAAACGACTCCCTTTAATGTTTGATTTAATTCTTAGGGTTCAGCATTTTGGACAGGAGCGAACCTAAGCGTTTATAAATCATAAAAGTAACAGCAGAAACGGCGCAGCATTTAATAAGATTAAACGGAAGGATACCGAAAGCAAGCACACCGAACTCATCCTTAATAAGAGGCATAACGGAGGAACACATAGCAACAATTTTATCCATGGGCATATGGTAGAGATCGACATAGAGCGGAAGCATGACGAACTTATTGACAACGATGCTCACGGCGCAGGCGAAGAGCGAAGCAAAGACAAGGCTAAGTAAAGCATACTTTTTGGTCTTATTGAATTTATAGATAAAACCTGCGGGCAGAATTAAAGCAAGGCTCATCACGAGATTAGATGCTTCACCGACGAAAGCTGTTTCCGTTCCTGTGAGCAATAATTCAAGCAAAACTTTAATAACGGAAACGACAGCACCGCTCAGTGGTCCGAAATAGAAAGCGGCAAATAGCCCGGGGACATCGGAGACATCGAATTTCAAGAACGGCGGCATAAACGGCAACTTAAAGTTAAGGCTCATCAATACGGCGGCAAGGGCACCGAAAAGAGCGATAAAGGTCATTTTGCGAACATTGAGTCTTGTGTTTGTCATAAATAAAAAATCCTTTCGATAAAGACAGGACGCAGAACGAGAACGGAAAGTGAAAGAAATAAAAAAATCCGAGCGAAAGCCCGGGCAGTTCTTCTCTCATCCGGACTATACCGTCGGTTTCGGAATTTCACCGAATCATGCCGAAAAGGCTTGCGGACTATACCGCCGGTGGGGAATCGAACCCCGCCCTGAAGACTGGAATAAGTATAACAGACTTCCGCACGATTGTAAATAGGAAAAACAGGCAAAGCTCAAATATAACATTTTCTAAAATCTGACACAAAAACAAATCACATCATCCGTTTGACTGACATTAATAGAACCGCCATGAGCATCGACGGTAGCTTTAGCGATAGAAAGACCGATACCCATACCTCCGACGGTATTGCCGCTATGGGATTCATCTGCACGATAAAAGCGTTCAAACAGGCGTGAAGCATCTTTTGGCAGACACGAACAATTATTTTCTATAGTGATTTCGGTATGTTTTCCTATGCGTTTAGCATCAAGCTTAATAAAACCGTTATCGGGTGAATATTTAAGAGCATTATCGAGCAAAATCGAAAACAGCTGACTTACGGCGGTGCGATCGCCGTTAATGTTCAAATTATCGGGAATGGCATAGGTAAAGTCTTTACCCATAGCATTAGCTGTAGCGATGAACGAATCGCAAACTTCCCACAAGGTATCGCTCAGTGAAAAGACCGTTTTAGAGGGAAAAGGATTATCCTCATTAAGACGAGAAAGGGTTATAAGGTTTGTAATGAGTTTTGCAAGCTTACCTGTTTGCGAGCGAATATTTTTAACCCATTCATCGTCGGCATATTCCATGGCGAGGATATCGGCGCTTGCGGAGATAGCGGTAAGTGGAGTTTTAAGTTCATGGCTTGCGTTTGTAATGAACTGTTTTTGCGCACGCATATTCCTTGCAAACGGAGCAATCGCATGTTTAGAGAAGATAACGATGAGCAAGAACACGACGGAAAGGCAGAGTATAGCTATAGTGACGGTAGTCCAGAGAAGATAGTTGAATGACTGAAGTTCCTTTTCGGAATTGAGGAAGAATACGGTGGTATCACGAAAAGACGAAACCGAAAGGAACCTATAGCCGTTATAGTAGCCCGAGGTTTTGCCGCAGTTGAGAGCATAAGCACCGTATTGTTCAGCCTGATTGGATGAAACGGATGCAATGAACTCATGATTCACATTTATGGGATTCAGATTTTCATCGAAGGTAACGGAAAAATAGCGAAGCATATAGGAGACTTCGACGGAGAACTTATCATAGCGATCAAAAGGTGGTTCACGCTTATCAAGCTGAGCAAGCAAAAAGAGGGTATCATCCTGCTGATCCGTTATGCTTTTATAATAGGACAGGTTAATAACAAGCAAGAGAACCAAAATAACGCAGGAGAAGGCAGACATAGCCGCCAGGATAAAGCGGCGGCGCATTTTATTCAGCATACTGTTTCCTCCAGAGCGTAGCCTGCACCTCGAATGGTTCTTATTTCGATATCGGCATCAATCTGTTTTAATTTCTTTCTTATAAAGCCGATATAAGTCCAGACGACATCAAGTTCGGCTGCGGCATCCTGCTGCCAAATTCTGTCCATGAGCAGTTCCGTAGAAAAGATTTGACCCGGGCGGCGCATAAACAGTTCCATAAGCTGATACTCCTTATTATTGAGACGAACGGATTGATTAGGCGTTGAGAGGGTATATCTGCCGCAATCAAGCTGAACGTTACCCAATTTAAGCGTAGAAGAAACATAGTTTTCGCTGCGGCGCAACAGGGCACGAACACGGGCAAGAAATTCGCTTGAATCAAAGGGTTTACTCAGGTAATCATCCGCACCGGCATCAAGCCCCGCAACCCTATCTGCAATTTCGGATTTAGCGGTTAAGAATAAAACGGGGGTTGCGATTTTTTGCGCACGGACTTTTTTCAACACCTCAATTCCGTCCATACCGGGCATCATGATATCAAGAACCAGCAGGTCATAATCCAGCATCAGGGCATAGTCCAATGCATCCGAGCCGTTATTGACCATATCGACGGTGTATTTATTTTTTTCAAGCATCAATTTAAGTGCTTTGGCAATGATTATTTCATCTTCTGCAATGAGTATACGCATATCAAACTCTCCCATCGATTTATTGCGTTAATTATAGCGGTTCAAACCGAAACGAACTTAAAAATTCATTATTATTATACACTTAAAGCGAAGTAAAAGAAAGGTTAAAACATAAAAAATGTTTCAAGTACATTTCAGGTTGTGTGCATAAGATAAACATGCAGACGAAAAGAAGGAGAGAAAGGAGATATCCATGCAGCTTGAAGGTTCATTCAGGCACGAGCTTAAATACCGCATCAGCGAAGCTGACTACATGGCTATTCGAAGTAGAGCCGTTCACATAATGAAAAGAGACCCTCATGTTGGCGAGAGCGGGCAATACCTCATACGAAGTGTGTACTTTGACAATTATAATGACAAAGCATTGCGTGAAAAAATTGACGGAGTACAGAAGCGTGAAAAATTTCGAATACGATGGTACAATGATGATTTATCGTTTATAAAGCTTGAGAAAAAGTTCAAGTATAACAGTCTCTGTAAAAAGGATTCCGCAGTCTTGACCGAAAATGAGTTTCGTGCATTATTAAGCGGAGACAAATCATGGATGATGAATCGCGCAGAGCCGTGCGTAAGGGAACTGTACTTAAAGATGAATTTGCAGCAGTTAAAGCCACGTGTGCTTGTATCTTACATCAGAGAGCCTTACATATTTAAGGCAGGTAATGTACGATTGACATTTGATTCTAAGATACGTTCAAGCCTGTTCGGCGGTAACTTTATCGAAAATATGCACGATATAGAAGTTACCGAACCATCGGGCGGAATGATTCTGGAACTAAAGTACGATGAATTTCTTCCCGACATCATTGCCTGTCTTGTACAGAGTGAATCGTTAAGACTTCAGGCATTTTCAAAATACGGACAAAGCCGAATCTTCGGTTAAAAAAATAAGGAGCGAATATGAATTTCAGCGATATTTTCAAATCAAGTTTTCTTGAGAACATTACCGAGTTTTCGGTACTTGACCTTGTTATAGGCATGGGAGTTGCACTTTTAATAGGTCTGTTTATCTATTTGATTTATAAAAAGACATTGACCGGTGTTATGTATTCAAACGGTTTTGCATTGACGCTGGTAGGGTTATCCCTCGTAACGACACTGGTAATAATGGCTGTAACGTCCAATGTAGTATTGTCTCTTGGCATGGTAGGTGCGCTGTCGATTGTACGTTTCCGTGCCGCCATAAAAGAGCCGATAGAGATAGTTTTCCTGTTCTGGTCGCTTGCAGTAGGCATTGTTATCGGGGCGGGAATGATTCCGTTAGCCGTTGTAGGTTCTGCGATAATAGGAGTAATTATGATTTTATTTGCCAACAGAAAGGTACACAATAATCCTTACATTCTCGTACTCAATTGCAATAGCGAAAAAGCGGAGAATGCAGCACTCGATATTCTCGATAAGGATACCGAACATTACGTTATCAAGTCCAAAACAGTCAGTGATTCCGCAATAGAAATCACGGCAGAGCTTAGGACAAAGAGTTCTTCAACGGAATTTGTGAACTCCATTTCCGGTTTGCCCGGTGTAAGTTCCGCAGTGCTTGTAAGCTATAACGGCGAATATTTATCTTAAAAGGAGGTATAAACGGTGGCATCCGATAAGCATATTTTGAAATTAATAGCCATTGCAATGGCACTTGCGGTATGCCTGTGTTTAATTGCTCAAATACTCCCCAAAAGCTTGATATCCGCTGTTGACAGCGGCATAGAGATGGAATATGAGTCCAAATTATTCGATACCGACGAAATAATAGATCTCAACATCATAATTTCCGAGGATGATTGGGATAATATGCTTGAAAATGCAATTGCCGAGCAATACTGCCAATGCGACGTTGAGATAAACGGTGAGACCATCAAATGCGTGGGTATTCGTCCTAAAGGCAATACGAGTTTATCTTCCATAGCCTCTGACCCCACAACGGACAGATACAGTTTTAAGTTGGAATTTGACTGCTATGTTGACGGTCAGACCTGTTTCGGACTTGACAAACTTGTACTGAACAACAACTATGCCGATGCTACCAATATGAAGGAAGCACTTGTTTACGACATGTATCAATTTCTTAATGCCGATGCTTCACTTTATAATTACGCTCGTGTTTCGGTAAACGGCGAATATTGGGGTGTGTATCTTGCGCTTGAGGCGGTAGAGGAAAGTTTTATGCTCCGCAACTACGGAGTCGCCACCGGTGCATTGTATAAGCCCGACAGCATGAATTTCGGCGGCGCAGGTTTTGCAACAGGTGACGGCGGTGCAAGGCTTAATTATATTGACGATGAGCTTGACAGTTATTCCTCCATTTGGGACGGTGAAGTAACTGATTCATCGAAAAAAGACCACAAGCGATTGATCAATGCTCTTAAATCTATTTCGCAATCGGAAGATATCGAAAAACATATGGACATTGACAATCTTCTCAGATATATGGCGGTTCACGTTTTCTCCGTCAATGACGACAGTTTAACCGGAACTATGGCTCATAATTATTATCTTTACGAGTCAAGCGGAATGTTGAACATAATTCCTTGGGATTATAACCTCGCATTCGGCGGTATGGGTACAGGTAATAGTGCAACGGCATTGGTAAACGACCCGATAGACGGTGCTTTTACCATGACAAACTTCTTCGATGCATTAACAGAAAATGAGCAATATAACGAACTTTATCACGCCTATATGTCAAAGCTTGTGGATGAATACATCAACGGCGGAGCATTTGATTCATTCTACGAACGAGTTTGTAATCAATTGGATGAGCTTGTCAAATCAGACCCTACTGCTTTCTATTCCTACGACGACTATCTGACTGCAATTGAAACGCTCTATCATGTAGTAAAGCTCAGGGCAGACTCCATAAAGGGACAGCTTGAAGGAACCATCCCCTCCACCGTTGACGGACAAAAGGATTCAACAGCACTTATCGATGCTTCATCCGTCGATTTAACCCTTATGGGTGTTATGAATACAGGCAATATGCCCGGCGACATGAATCCCCCGGACGGCTCGGCTATGCCTAACTTTGACCCATCGCAGGGCGGTGATATGCAGGGCAACATGCCCGGCAATATGCCCGATGATATGAATCCCCCGGACGGCTCGGCTATGCCTAACTTTGACCCATCGCAAGGCGGTGATATGCAGGGCAACATGCCCGGCAATATGCCCGGTGATATGAATCCCCCGGACGGCTCGGCTATGCCTAACTTTGACCCATCGCAGGGCGGCAATATGCAGGGCAATATGCCCGACAATATGCCCG
>CAYPXV010000035.1:7147-13645 GCA_964414925.1 uncultured Clostridium sp.
ATGCCCGGCGGTATAAACCCCTCATCATCCGATTCTGGCAGCAAAGCTTGGATATACATATTAAGCATAGGCTTATTTGCTATAGCATTTATATTCGTGCTATTTTATAAACGAAAAAGACATAGGTAAGAAGGTTTGATGTTTCCCCCTTTTCTATAATAAAGCGGTCAAAGCCCTGCACAGTCTTGTGCAGGGCTTTGACTTTTTTCGTATTCAAATTATTCTCGGACTTACTTTGTCATAAGCTTTGTAATCCTCATAGCGAAATCGGACGGGTCATCTATCTTCAGACCTGCAAGCAGGATTGCCTGGTCGTAAAGCAGTTCTGCATAGGTTTTAAACATTTCCTCGTCATCCTTGATATTTTGAAGGACTGCAAACAGTTCATGCTCGGGATTAAGTTCAAGGATTCTATCGGCACGCATACCGTCGGCATTGGGCATTTCCGAAAGGATTCTCTCCATTTCCAATGAAACGGGACCATCGCTTGTCAAAGCCGCAGGCGCATCACCGAGCCTTGCCGAAAGTCTTACCTGTGAGACCTTTTTATCCAAAGCATTTTTCAGTTTTTCAAGCAGTTCTTTATTCTCGTTCTGCTTTTCCTCTACCGCCTTCTTTTCATCGTCATTTGCGATATTGAGGTCGGTATCCATAATTGACTTAAAGGGTTTACCCTCGTAACCGTTGAGCATCTTCAGGCAGAACTCGTCAACGTTATCGTACATGAGCAATACGTCAAAGCCCTTATCGGTCATGTATTTAAGCTGAGGCAGGCGTTTAATGCTTTCAACATCCGCACCGCAGGCATAATAGATTTCCGTCTGGTTCTCGTTAAGAGCCGCAACGTATTCCTTAAAGGTTATCATCCTGTTCTCCTTTGCGGAATAGAACAGCAGCAAATCCTGGAGGAAGCTTGCTTCCATGCCGTATGATTCATAGATGCCGTACTTGAGCGACAGACCGAACGATTTAAAGAATTTCTCGTATTTTTCCCTGTCATTTTCAAGCAGTTTCTCCAGCTCGGATTTTATTTTCTTTTTAAGACCGTTCGCAATTGCACGAAGCTGTCTGCTCTGCTGCAATAATTCTCTTGAAATATTCAGCGAGATATCCGACGAATCAACAAGACCCTTGACGAAACCGAAGTATTCGGGCAACAAGTCCTCACAACTTTCCATGATCATAACGCCGTTTGAGTAAAGCTGCAAGCCGCGTTTATAGCTCTTGGAATAAAGATTATAGGGCGCATTCTGCGGTATGAACAGAATCGAATTATAGTTTATCGCACCCTCTGCCTTGTAGTGAATATGATGGAGCGGTGCTTCAAAATCGTGAAATTTATCCGTATAGAACACCGTATAGTCCTCGTCGGTCAATTCGCTCTTATTTCTCCTCCAAAGAGGTACCATGCTGTTTAAAGTCTGGTCCTCTACCACGGTTTCATACTCGGGTTCTTTATGTTCGCATTCACATTCACCCTCATGCTCGTGACCACATTCACATTCATGGTCGTCACCGCACTCACATTCATGCTCAACGGGCTTTCTTACCTCAACGAACATCTTGATGGGGTAACGGATATAATCGGAGTATTTTGTAATCAGGCTCTTGAGTGAATATGTCTCAAGATAGTTATCGTAACTTTCTTCATCCGCATTATCCTTCAAATAAAGGGTTATCTCCGTTCCGATATCCTGTTTGCTTGCTTCGCTTATCGTATAACCGTCAAGACCTTCACTTTCCCATTTCCATGCTTCATCGCTGCCTTCCGTCTTGCTGAGTACGGTAACTTTTTTCGCTACCATAAATGCAGAGTAGAAACCTACACCGAACTGACCTATGATATCGATGTCCTCCATCGGCTTTTCGGTATTGTTTACCTCATTTTTAAATGCCAGCGTACCGCTCTTTGCAATCGTACCGAGGTTCGATTCCAGCTCATCACGGGTCATTCCGACACCGTTATCGCTGATGGTTAAAGTTCTTGCCTCTTTGTCGGCGGTAAGCCTTATTGATAAGTCTCCCCTTACGAGATTTGAACCGTCCGTCAGGCTATTGTAATATCTCTTGTCAAGTGCATCGCTTGCATTCGAAATCAATTCCCTCAGAAATATTTCTTTGTTCGTATATACCGAGTTAATCATCAAGTCCAAAAGTCTCTTTGATTCGGTTTTAAACTGTTTCTTTGCCATTTGTATTGCCTTTCGTTTATTTACTCTTTTAAGGTGTTAGCACTCGTTATTATTGAGTGCTAACAATATTTTAGCATAAAAGAATGATTTGTCAATAGTTATTTTAAAAAAAGGTATCAAAAACTCGATGATGAGTAAAACAATCCATTACTCGTCAAAAGAGGATAAAAAGGTTAACGTTAAATCGACCGACAGCATAGCCGAAAAGCTTTATTATTTAATAAACATCGGAAAAACAAAGGAGAAAAAACATATGGAATTAATTACTGTCAGTGACTGCGGACGTAAGAAGCAGCTGATATACGCAGGGATAACGTTTGTTGCAGGCATCGGTTTGGGATTAATCGAGTTGAATTTATTCGAAGCACGCCTGGCACCGCTTGGCATAGCGATTACATTATCGCTTTTACTAATCGGCAGCGAAAGCATCTATGCGTTTTTCGGTTGCATAATCGCCTCTCTTTGTATTTTAAGCACATCGACGATAGGTTTTTGCTGTTTTATTGCCCCATTGATTTTAATTAAGCCTTTCAGAGAAAATACAATGATGTTCAAATTCGGTTCGGCAATAGTTTTACTCTTTGCGGCAAGCATTGTACTTGGGCTTGGGAGCTTTATAAAGGTGGCAAGTCATGTTATGGGCGAATGTATTGTACTGATACTTTCGCTGACAAGCACGCTTTTCTTTCCCGAAAAGTCGTTTAATCCAAGAAGGAATAAAATAACGGACAAGCACGAAATATTAGCCGACGATTTACGTTTGCGCCAAACGGAAATAAAGGCACACCTGTTGGCGGACGTAATAAAGGAGTTATCGAAGGCAGGAGGGGATGCGATATTAAGCAGGCATTTAAGCTACGTAGCGGACAAGGTGGACAAGCTCACCCTAAACGGAATACGGAAGGTAAAGAAATACGAAGTACAGATAGGTTCTGCGCTGTTGCCGAAAGGTCGCAACAGCATAACGGGCGACAGTTGTGAGATATTTTCAACGGGAACGGATATTTTCGTAGCATTGAGCGACGGAATGGGAAGCGGAATAAATGCAGAGAAGGAAAGCGGCAAGACGCTTGAACTTATAAAGAAGCTTATAAAGGTCGGATTCAGCCTTATAGAAGCGGCGGACTGTGTGAACATTATGATGTTAAATAGCGGCAAAGGCGAAATGTATGCAACGCTTGATGCTGCATTGATAGACCTTTCAAGTGGACGAGTTCAGTTATTAAAGAGCGGAGCGGCACCGAGCTGGTTGATGCACAACGGAGAGGTTCGCACACTGTACTCCGAGGCATTGCCGATTGGGATTATAAGGAACATAACCCCTGCCGTACTGAAGATAGATGTAGCGGCAGGGGATACGATAATCATGATGACCGACGGAGTTGCGGATGCACTGGGAATGGAGCTTGTTGCAAGCATTCACGAAAGCGTCATGTGCTATGAAACACCGGAGCAAATAGCCGAAGCACTGCTCAACACAGCAAAGCGCAAATCATTTACGGACGACATGAGCGTGGTAATAATCAATATTGAGAATAGTTAAGTGTTATTTTTCGGGGAACATAGTTTGCAATGCGCAAATAACATCCTGTATTCTGGAGTTATTGAGCGAATAGTAACTCCTTGTTCCGTTTGTGGTTGCCGTAACCAAGCCTGCTGCCATCAAAATTCCGATCTGGTGTGAGACAGCACCGGGGGTTAAGCCCAAAAAGGTAACAAGCTCTCTGCCGTAGGCCGGTGATTCACCGAGTTTTTTCAAAATTCTCAAACGGTTTTTATCGCCGAGGATATCGAACATTCTTGACAGTTCCGCTTCCGAATTAATCGATTCAGCAGACTGGCGCACGAACAATTCATACATGAAACCGACAAACACGGGGATAGAGCCGTTTTCATCGAGGGAATCGGCAATGGTATAGCTACCGGGGGCAGTGATTACGGGATACATGACATGTTTTGTATCCCCCTGTTCACTGACACGCATGACACTTGAAAGTGCGTCATTTGCGTCTGAAAAGTCACAGTAGCTTTCCCTGAAGATCGGGATAAGCGGTTCCCACAAATCATTGCAGCGGACAAATTCCTCCGCTACGGCACCGAGTGTCGATGCAATTTGCTCGACATGTGATGCACTATTAAGTGCGGCATCGATGAGAAGCAGTTTTGCTTTTTGCGAAAAACTGCTTTCATTCACGCAATTGAATACCTCTATTACGTTTGCAACATCGTCGTTGGGTCTGTCGCAAACTTTGGTCATGCTTATGACCGCATTATTGACCAGATGAAGGTTTCTGCCGATGTAGCCGATAAAGTCCTGCATATTATCATATTCGAATGCAGTATTGTTAACGAAAAACAGTGAAGCGACATTCTGCAAGGAAGTCGGCTCCTGACGTCTGGAACTCAGGGAAAGAGGAGCATACAGACGTTCGATAACATCGGGGGTATCGGGAATCGCGGCAGTGAGCCTACGTTCGAGTTCACGAACGGGTTCTAAGACATAGTCATATTTTTCCGCCAAGGACGGATAAGCATTCATACTTTTTTCAACATAATCGGAGATTGAACTACCGGAAGTATGACGACTTAAAAAGTTATATGCCTCAAATATCGGGTTTGGGCTGTATTTAATCATGCGAGCCACCTCCTCTTTTGCACCTATACTATCACTTTATCGAGTCAATGTCAAATATTCCCGCACATTTTAATAAAAAAAATAAAAAAGGGTGGGCTGCCAAATTAATGACAGCCCGAAAGGTAGACAAAACTATTTAGACCAAAGATTAGTCAATAGAAATGGTGATGTCTGAGGGAAGATGCTTGGGTTCGGCATAGTTAGTGAGGGAACCCTCAACTGCGAACATACCGGTGCACTGGAGACCGGGAGACTGATAGATGAGACCCATTTCTTCATATGCACCTGCTTCTGCATCGATCCTGATAAGGTTCTTAACCTGGGAAGAGCTGATTGCACCCCAGTAGAAGGTGTGACCGATCATACAACCGGACTGGCTGTAGAAGCTGCCGCTGTTGGTATCGACGGGAACGAGACCGAGGTCTTCAACGATAACGTTGATCTGTCCGTCGCCATAGAGGTCTACGCTACAGAACTGACCGTAAGCATCAACATAATACATAACGCCGTTTTCATCGAAGTCCATAGCAACAACGCCGTTGTTGATCTGGGCAACCATAGTTTCTTCACCGGTGGTAACATCGATCATGTAAAGATCCATTGCGCCGGAAACACCGAAGAGGTAGCCGTTAGCATTATCGAATGCCATTTCGTTGTAATCCTGGGTAAGGTTTGCAACAACGGTTCTGCCGGTAAGACCGGAGCTGGACATTGAGTAGCTGTAGAGTTTGCCGTCCTGTGCTGCTGCATAGCAAATGCCGTTAGTCTGGTCAAAGCCTGCGCCATCAATGCTCATTGTTGCGATTGCATCGGTTTCGCCGTAGTACAGATCGCTGAGATTGGTGGAGTCAAACATGAGCCAGGTCTTTTCGGAGAGGTTCATACCATAACCGAAAAGGATGCAATCTTCATAGTTTGCGGGAGGATCGACGATAACTTCGCCGTCAACGAGAGTAAGCTCTGAGCCATCCCAGAAGTAAACGCTTACGTTACCTGCATAGTCACCGACGAGGACGAAGTTGTTTGCGCTACCGCTGAGGGTGAGGTTGGTGGTTGCACCGCGGGTGGTTTCGAATACGCCGGTTTCTGCAACGAGGTTGCCGAGGTTTTCGCCGTTAGCGGTGTAAACAGCAACGTATGCAACGTAGTGTTCGTCGGTTACGCTGATGTTGAAGTTATTTCCGCTTGCGGAGAAGTTGGAAATAACGGGGTTGGTGGTATCGATGTGAATGGGGATATCCCATACACAGTTCTTGGACAGTTCGGGGCTGAATGCGTTTTCGGTTCTGCGACCGTCATTCATAAGGTGAGCTTCAACTCTGAGAACGACATCGTCAAGACCGAACTGAGCATAGTTGTAGTTACCGTTAATCTGACCATAGTTTACACCGAGCTGGTCACGGGAGCTGGTATCAAAGAAGCCCTTGGTGCAGCCTTCGAGTGTGCTGATGGTGCCAAGTACGTTACCATTGGTGTCGAGTACACGGTAAGCAACATCGGAGTTACGGAGCAAGCCGCAATAGAGGAGGTTGATCTTATCGAGAGTACCGTCGCCGTTGGGGGAGATGACGTTATGATCGGCAAGGTAGTAGTCGAGGTTTTCGGTAACGAGGGAGGGGGTGATGCCGAGGGGCTGGATCTGGTTGCCGGTCTTGGAGCCAACGGTGTTGG
>CAYPXV010000036.1:0-5127 GCA_964414925.1 uncultured Clostridium sp.
CAGTTGATTTAATGCCCTACCCTTCCCCCAGGTGAAACTATCTTTATTATACCTAAAAACCAATAATATAACATCTATAACAAGAATCAAGCCATAATCACCCTTGACGTGAGGATTCAAATATGCTATATTCTTATTGTATCGCTAAGCCCGATACGAACAAATCTAAGAGCCGTGAGCTCAGAAAGGTCAAACCAAATGAAAATTACCAAAATGACCCGTCTTATTGCCGCAGCACTTGTTGCACTGATGGCACTGGGAATGATGTTCAGCGTAGGCTGTTCCAATTCCGGCGGAAACAAAGCGACCCAGGAACCCGCACCCATTGATGGCGGTGAAACCGATGGATTCATCCCTGCCGACATTACCGTAATGGCACCCGATGACGGTTCTCTTGTAGACCAGGATTATGCAATTACCGTTATAGACGGCGCAGCCGTACTTGTCGGTTACGACAGCAACGGCGAAAAGATTATCGAGCAGACACTTCCCGATGAATTCCTTGAAGTAGGCATTATCCGTGTACTTATGAAGGATGCTGCAAACAAGAACTTCTGCTGCTACGGCTATGAAGAAACTCCCGATGAGTGGAATGACCTCGGTCCTAAATCAAGAGGAGCCCTTGGATGTACATTCTATTATCAGTGCGCCGACAGATGTGTAACACTGGATGCGACCATGGCTCGTGAGTATTCTGTAATTACAGCAGACGGAAACGGTATTTTTGTTGGTTTTGATACTTACTACCTGCTTTATGAACCCGCCGAAGGCGAAGAACTTCAGGGCGGTTTCGATGCAATGAAGCTTCAGGTAATGATCGACGGAAAATACGATCATGCTATTGACAACCTCAGCGATTGCTTCACTCAGGTAGAACTTGATTACGTAGACTGATTTATATTGAACTTCATTGAGATTGCCCTTCGGGTGCAATCTCAATTTTGTCGTTATTTTTATTACAAGGAAGGGAAAGATGCTGTACACAGACCTTACGAAAAAAGCAATTACAATTTCATACAACGCACACCACGGTCAACTCGATAAGGGCGGTATGCCGTATGTTTTTCATCCGTACCATTTAGCAGAACAGATGGATGATGAATTGAGCGTATGCGTTGCGCTACTGCACGATTTGGTAGAGGACACCGATATAACAATAGAACAACTCGAAAAGGAATTTCCCAAAGAGGTTACGGAGGCGGTCAGTGCTTTAACAATGCCGCCGTCAATGGATTATTTTGAATACATAGAACGGATTAAACATAACGATATAGCAAAGAAGGTAAAGCTTGCAGACCTTGAGCATAACGGCGACGAAACAAGGGTTCTGCACGAAGGCGAAGAACCGACGGAGCATATAATACAAAGACGTGAAAAGTATCGTAGGGCAAAGATGATATTGCTTGATAAAACTATATTTTAGAAAAAGAATTGATTTTTTTAAATAACGATTGAAGAAAGATTGGCAATGCGGTATAATTGAAATATGATGACTGACAGAGGTAGCAATAATAAACGTTTTGACAAGCGAAAGGGTTTCGCTCCGCTGTTTTTGACGGCATTACTGCTTGTAATAATCTCGTCAATACTTATTGCGTCGAACAATACCGGCATGGACAGAGAACTGAGGTTGAATCCGACTCCCGATCCGTCGCCCGAATTTACAAGGGAGAGTACACCCCTTCCCGGACCCGAAACGGACGAGGAGATTGAAACGACCCCGAGCGCACAGCCTGCGGTGCCGACCGATATAAATGTGAATGGGCAATATGTATTGACGATCGAAAGCAAGCAGTCGGCAAAAAAGCTTTTGGATGACGTAATGCGTTTTTACGAAAGCCTGACGGGCGAGAAAGGACTGACTTCTGAATTTGACTGCGAAGTCGAACTTAAAGATGCCGAACAGGGCTCATCCGTTACGGATTACGATGAAGGCTTTAAACTCTTGACCGGAGAAGATTCGCCGTTGAAGCTTATAAGTAAACTTTCAAAATACGAAACGGAAACAGTCGAACACGGCGTTCAGTATTTACAGAGTGGTGAATTTTATGTCGGAACGAAATTTGTTGTTACTTACGGATGTAACGGAAAGAACAGACGGTGCATGGAATACACTTATGTAAACGGAGTTTTGGATTCGTGTGTTCAAGTAGAAAAGCGCAGCGTCAATTCACCTGTAATGGAAGTAATTATCCTCGGCAGCCGTGAGATACCGATCGGCGATGTATCGCAGCAGGATTTTGATGCCGAAAATTCACCGAGCTATGAAGCCGCTTTCCGTTTCCCTGTGGATAAACGCACGTGCCCGATCGTAAAATATTACGGATTTTATGACGGTGAGTTACACCCGGGGATAGATTTCGAATGCTCGGTCAAAACTCCATGTAAAGCCGTGCTTGCCGGCAAGGTAATTTCGATAATGGAAAGAGGTTCGTATGGGCTCTGTGTGGATATCGAACATGCCAACGGACTGATTTCACGCTATGCGGGCTTGAGCATGGTAAGCGTTGAGGTCGGAGATGAAGTAAGCATTTCCGAACAGATTGGGATTATAAACAATGCGCAGCTTCATTTTGAACTCATTTTGAATGACCGCAATGTAAACCCGCTTGTTTATTTGCAGAAATCATAAAACATAAAAAATAATTAGCCTTTTCAGGTGAAATCGGAGAAAATTATGTCTCGAAATGATTGTTATAAAATTCACGGTGGAAAACCGTTAAACGGAGAAGTTGTGATAAGCGGCTCGAAAAATGCCGGATTACCGATACTTTGTGCGTGTGCGGCTGTTGACGGAAAATGCACAATAGAAAACTTGCCGGACATTGAGGATATAAAGCGTGTTCTTGAAATACTCGAAGCACTCGGTGCGACGATAACAAGACTCGGCAACGGTTCTGTGGAGATAGATTCGTCCACTATAAAAAGCCAAGAGGTAACGCATGAAATGGCTTCAAAACTCCGTGCTTCATACTATATGCTCGGCGCACTGCTTGCACGATTCGGCAATGCTAAAATAGCCCAGCCGGGCGGTTGCAGAATAGGTTCAAGACCGATGGACTTCCATATTAAGGGAATGCGTGCCTTGGGTGCGGAAGTCACCGAACGCGGAGACGTTATCACCGCTAAAGCGGGGAAAGATGGGCTTAAAGGTACGGATATCGTTCTTGATATGCCCAGTGTCGGAGCTACGATTAATCTGATGCTTGCCGCCTGTACAGCAAAAGGAAAGACGACGATTCACAGTGCCGCAAAAGAACCCCATGTTGTTGACGTGGCAAATTTCCTCGTTCGTATGGGCGCTCAGATAAGAGGTGTGGGTACGGACGTTATCAGGATTGTCGGCGTTGAAAAATTGACAGGTTGTACTTATCAGGTTATACCCGATCAAATTGAGGCGGGTACATACATGATTGCCGCCGCCGCTACGGGCGGAAGCGTAACGCTTAAAAACATTATTCCCACGCATTTGGAATCGGTAACGGCAAAACTTCTTGAGTGCGGTGTGAATGTGCTGGTAAACAATGATGAAAATGAAGAGGAATTTTCAATAACCGTCAGTGCAAAAAACAAGCTGCGTCCCGTCAACATCAAGACCATGCCGTATCCCGGTTTCCCGACGGACTTACAGCAGCCCATGACAAGTATGCTTACCGTTGCGGAAGGAATAAGCTCCGTTACCGAAAACCTTTTCGAGAAACGATTTAATCATTGTGACGAGCTTAACCGAATGGGTGCGAACATCACCGTAAACGGCAGAACAGCCACCATTCAGGGTGTTGACAGGCTTTACGGTACGGATGTCAGCGTTACGGACTTGCGTGCAGGTGCCGCAATGATTGTGGCTGCGCTTATGACGGACGGAGTTACAACCGTAAACAATATTTACAGCATTGACAGGGGCTATGAAAACCTCGAAGAAAAACTGAAAAATCTCGGCGCAGACATTGAGCGTTGCAGCTCGGAGGATTGATTATGAGCATAGTAGATGCATTGATCCTCGGCATTGTACAGGGGCTTTGTGAATTTCTTCCGATTTCCAGTACGGGGCATCTAACGATTTTTCAGAATCTTTTGGGCATAACCGAAGCAAGCAGGTTCTTCACCGTTATGCTACATATCGGTACCCTTGTTGCCGTCTTGGTCGTTTACAGAAAACGCATAATCGAAATGATTTCTCATCCTGTAAAGCAGAGCAAGTATTGGATTTGGATGATTGTTTCAACCCTCGTCACGGTTGTTATGCAGCTTCTGTTCGGCGATTACTTTGAACTTGCCCAGGACGGCAGAATACTCGGTTACAGTTATTTGTTTACCTCGATTCTGCTCATTCTTTGCGATTTCATTCGTAAAAATTACAACATGAGCGTTACCGTAAATTCCATGAAATGGTATCACTCCCTTCTGATAGGCTTCCTCCAGGGCGTAGCCATTCTTCCCGGTGTTTCCCGCTCCGGCGCAACCATTACCGGCGCAACCCTCTGCAAAATGGATAGTGACGATGCTGCCGAGTTCAGTTTCCTGCTCTCCATCCCCGCCATCCTCGGCGGTGCCGTGCTGGAAGTTCCCGATGCTATCGCCGAAGGCTCAATGGGCGCAAATCTCTTGCCCATAATCGTCGGTGTCGCCGTCGCCGCAGTCTCAGGTTACTTCGCAGTCAAATTCATGATAAAGCTCATTACAAGGCATTCCTTTAAAGGCTTCGCTGTCTATACCGCCCTCCTCGGTATCTACCTCATCGTAGATTGGAACGTCCTGCATTTGGTGTTTAAGTAATACTCATAAATACATTTATCTTGCAAAAAGGTCATGCACCCCCTTAAGATGCATGACTTTTCATTTACTTTCTTTCATTTGCTTTGTTAATATCCGTTCAATGCGAATATTGCAGCAATGTTGTTTTCAGTTAAGTCCCATAGAGACTCTCAAAACACCCATAGCGTCCATCATATTGACGTTGCCGTCGCCGTTGAAGTCTGCACGTTCGGGGTTATCGATGGTATAGACGCCCATGGCAATGCGAGCTATAATCAATGCGTCCGCACCTGTAAGCACGCCGTCACCGTTGGCATCTCCGGGAATGAATGCCGGCGGTTCGGTAACAGGAGGTTCGGTAACAGGAGGTTC
>CAYPXV010000036.1:5227-13527 GCA_964414925.1 uncultured Clostridium sp.
GTAGGTTCTTCGCTGTCGGGAACACAGACACCGTGAACATTCAAGGCGCAATAGACCTCGCTGAAATCGGTATCCCAACCTGTAAAGGTATAACCTTCATGTTCGGGATGCTCGGGCGCAGTTGCACCCTGTCCTGCGGGAACGAGTTGAATTTTAAGGAGTGAACCCGTCACGCCGTCATAGAACTTTACCTTATATTTTTGTACATTGTATTCGGCGGTAACGGTAATATCACCCATTGCCAGGAATATTGTGGGAGAATAACCGGTTTCATGCAAACCCTCGCCTGAATAACTCCATTTTGAGAATGTGTATCCTTCCATTTCAGGCGGTTCGGGGCAATCGAGCGTAGCAACATTTGTACCCATCGGACATTCGACGGTAGAAATAACTTCATCGGTTATTCCATTGACGTATGTGACGGTACATTCTCCACCGTTAAAAGCTTCTTTCCAAAGGTTTACGATATTGTAAAGCTCCGATGCACCGGAGATACGACCTACAATATGATCACGGATATTGCCTTGGCTATCAACAATAACCGTTTGAGGAATAGCACCTACGGAGTTCATGACTGAGGTCAATACGGAGTCAATAACGATATTCGTGTATGTGTATCCGTTTTCCTGCAAAAGCTCAAGCGCACCGGGTACGGTACAGCCGAACACACCCACGCATACAACACCGATTATTTGCACTCTTTCATCGGGGTTTGCGGTATAGTATTCGTGAGCCTCTTGAAAATCGGGCATTTCGGCAACGCAGGGACCGCAACCCGTTGACCAAAAGTTCAATATGGTAATATCCGCATCTTCAAGAATCGAAGAGTCAATATACCCGCTGCCGTCCACATTGGCGGCATTGAATCCGCTGATGTTCACGCCAATCGAGTGACCTTTTGTATTCGTTACTTTGCTCATATCGGCATTTACACCGAAGCAACCGATAACAAATACCAGCGAAAGTAAAACAGCAACTAATTTCTTCATGTCAGCACCTTCTGTTTCTTTTATTTCCGAAAACGCAAGCAATATACTAACGTCCTCAGTGGGATAATTATAACACAGGTGTTTGGAATTGGCAATACTAATGTTTGGTTTTCAGCATATAAGTTTCCCCCATCTGCAATCAAGCAAATGGGGGAAAAGTAACGTTGAGTTGTTAAAATCAGTTTAAGCCCATGGATACACGGAGAACGCCTACTGCATCGGCGAGGTTAACGCTACCGTCACGGTTGAAGTCTGCGATATCGGGGTTATCAATGGAATAGATACCCATAGCGACACGGGCGATGATAACAGCATCTTCACCTGTCAATGCGCCGTCGTTGTTTACGTCACCGTAGAGGGTGGGAGTATCGCCGTTTTGAGTGAAGCGAGCATAGAGTTCGGTAACATCGAGTTCGATATCCGGTCCGAGGTAAAGTCTGAGGTCGTTGGAAACGAGTTCACCATCCTTATCGTACCAGCCGAGGAACTGGCTGCCGTCTGCGGGGGTAGCAACGGCAGTGATGCGGTTCTCCCAATAGTTGGTATCAACATATTCGCGAATCCAGTCTGTGCCGACATAACCGCTACCCTGAGCATACAGGTCGATATCAATTGAAAGACCGGATGCAATGCAGTGCCAATTGAGCTCTGTCAATCTTGCGTCATAGCAGCGGAGCTTTTCTATACGACTTGCATTTGTCATATCGAGTTCGCTGATAAGAGTATTATCGCAGAAAAGTCTCTGGAGATTGGGAGCGTAGTTAAGATCAAGCTCGGAAACATTTGTGCTGTCGCAGAAAAGATCCGTAAGCATATTGTTGTGGCTGATATCCAGTTCGGTGATATTTGTACCGCTAAGTCTCAAATCCATCAGCATCGGGTTGTTGGACAGATCGATTTCGCTGATGTTGGTATCTTCACATCTGAGCTGTCTGAGGTTCGGATACAGAGTAGCATCAAATTCCGAAATGGGGTTATTGTAGCAGTGATACTGGCTCAGTCCGCCCAAGCCGGAGAACTGAACTTCACTGAGGTTATTGTTTTCGCACCAAAGCAAACCAAGTCTGGGGCAATTGGAAACAACGAATGTGGTGAGCTGATTATCCGCCGCACACATTTCTTCGAGTTTCGGGCAGTCGCTTACAACGACCGACGTAAGGGAGTTTTCAGCCAAACCGATTGATATGACTTCTCTCAAACCGGAAAGGTTGAGTTCGCCTACCAAATTGCGTTCGGGATACCAATATGCACTGAATGAAATGTATTCAATGTATTTCATTCCGGAATAGGACTCTACCCATGTAACACCATACCATGATGTGGGGTCGTCGGGGTTGTAATATTCGTTAAGCTGCTGACCGTTCTTTACGCCTGCGGAGTTGGTTTGTTCCAAATAAGCAAGCAACTGATTGTAATCAGTTTCGGAGTAGCCGTAAGGCGCACTGTGCGGGGTCAATACTTCGGCAGCGATTTGCATCGGAAGTGCCGAAACGGTCACAATCATCATTGCGACGAGCATCATTGAGATAATCTTCTTCATCTTGTTCCTCCCAGAACTGTATTTGTTGCGTATACTACACAACATCTTGTCTTTAGTATAAACATTGGGTTTCCTTGTGTCAAGTATATCATTTTATTTTAGTCCTACAAATTTCAAGAATCGAATTTCCGTTTTCGCCGACACAAATCCCGATAGAATTTATAAATCAAATCGGGCTATTAGCCATCTCCATTACCGAAAAATTTAAGGTACAACTTTCTTGCCGTATACCTTGCAAAATAAGTCTTTTACCCTGTTTAAAAAAAGGATACAAAATGTTGACTTCTGTCTTAAAAAACTCTGATAGTCCAAATTATTAAGAAATATTAACATATCACTTGCAAAAAAGATTGGATTATGGTACAAATAAATGAGGAAAAAAATTAGTCTATGGGAGTAATTAATATGGCAGTGATAGAATGTAGCCGTTGTGGCGGTCAGTTGGATGTAAACTCGAATATGTCAATCGGCACCTGTAAATTCTGCGGTTCGATTATAACGATTCCGAGGGAAGCTGAGAAGAAGAGTAATTTATACAACCGTGCAAACTATCTGCGCCGAGCCAATGAATTTGACAAGGCAGAGGAAATGTACGAAGACATCTTAAAAGAGGACAACTGCGATGCCGAAGCGCACTGGGGGCTGTTGATGTGCCGTTACGGTATTGAATATGTGGAGGACCCGGATAGCGGCGAAAGAATCCCCACCTGTCACAGAACCGAAAGGGACTCCGTTTTCACGCAACCGAGTTATTTAGCCGCCATGGAATACGGAACCGAGCAACAAAAGGAAATCTACCGTGACCAAGCCGAGCGTATTGACGTAATCCAGCAGAAAATATTAAAAATTGCAGACCAAGAAGCGCCCTATGACGTTTTCATCTGTTATAAACAGACCGACGACGTAACGGGCGAGCGCACACCCGACAGCTTTATCGGTGAAGATTTGTATTACGAGCTTACCAAGGCAGGATATAAGGTATTCTTCGCCCAGCAGTCACTCCGACCCGGCACGGACTATGAGCCCTATATCTTTTCCGCACTGTACAGTGCAAAGGTTCTTCTTGTAGTTGCGACAAATCCCAACTATGTCAATGCCGTTTGGGTACGCAACGAGTGGAGTCGTTTTCTTGCCATGATGAAAAAGGATTCTGCTAAGAATATCATTCCCGTTTATAAAGACATGAGTCCCTACGAATTTCCCAAAGCACTGGGACGATTTCATGCTATGGACGTTTCACGTCTCGGTTTTCTTCAGGATGTTCGTGACGGCATTAATCGCATAATCCGCAAACCCGAAACCACTCCGGCGTCAAACGGCGAAAAGCAGAACAGCGATGTGACTGCGCTCATTAAAAGAGCATATCTGTTCCTTGAGGATAAGGATATGCTTAGCGCAAAAACCTATTTCAACAGAGCCCTTGATAAATCGCCCGAGGAAGGTTCGGCATATTGGGGACTTATGCTTATTGATTTTAATGTTACAAGCAATAAGTCTATTTCCGCTATGTCCGTTGACCTGTCTCAAAACGGCAATTACCAAAAGGCGATACGTTTCGGCACGGACAAAGAGATTAACGAATATTCCGCCATATGCAAGCAGTGCCTGCAAAACATCCGCAGGGATAATGAGGAGAAAGCACTGAAGGAAAGGCTTGCCGCAGAAAAGGAACAGCGCAGACAGCTTTATCATAAGAAGTTTGAAGCACTGAAGAAGAAATACGTCGAACGTGATGCCGATGCCGATGCTATCTTTAAGACCTGGCATGAGCTTGATACACAAACACGTGAAGCAAGAAGGATCTATGATTCTACCGGCGGTATAAAGCCCTTTAATAAAAAGGTTTTCTGGATATCTCTGTTGGCACTGATTCTTCCGTTCCTGCTCATTCATTACGCAGCCGTTAATCCGCAGGTTCTTGAAAACGAGACCGTATCCACCGTCGCTGTTATCGTCCTTGCAATCCCGCTTATTGCGGTTATAGGCATACTGATTTATGCTATTGTTTCCATATTTGTCGATGAAAAAGGCTGTTTTTCGTGGATAGGAATAATCGTCGGTGCATTCTCCGTCGGCGGCGGTATTGCAACCGGACTTATGGAACTGTTTTCCGAATACGCAGGCAAGGGCTATCCGCCGTATCATCTTATCCCCGTTGCAGTCGGTGTAATACTTATTGCGTGGCAGATAACCCGCAGTGTTCGTAACAAGACACGCAGAAAACATATTTGCGACCTGTACGATGATTATCTTGCCAAGAAGAATCTGTCGGAGAAGGAATGGAAAAAAGTGGAGCAAAGAGCATATGAGGAGCTTAGAGCATTGAACGAACAAAATACCGAGTTCGGCGCAGAATTGCATAAGGACTCCGAACTTTTTCAGGTAAAAGGAGATAAATAAAATGTCCATCATCGATAAGAATAACTCAGGTTCTCCTATTATAGGTAACTACAAAAAGAACGAAACGCCCATCATAAAATATGAGGGCCCGAACGACGTGTTCGTGTGGAAACATCCGGCGGAGGATTTCTACACCGGTGCGCAGCTTATAGTACACGAGTCCCAAGAGGTAATCTTTTTCAGAAACGGTCAGGCTCTTGACCTATTCACCTCGGGACGTCATGTACTCGAAACCGAAAATCTGCCCCTGCTTAACCGTATCTTACGCAAACCGTTTAACGGCAAGACGCCGTTCCATGCCGAACTCTACTATATAAACAAAGTCACTTGTATGGACATCCTCTGGGGTACAGCTCAACCCCTTCTTGTCCAAGACCCCGTTTATAACATCATCCTCCCCGTTCGTGCAAACGGTCAGTTCGCCATCCGAGTGGTTGACAGCCGTAAGCTTCTGTTAAAACTTGTTGGCACTATCAGCGGATTTTCCAAGGATACACTCATTACGTACTTCCGTGGTATGCTTATGACACGCATCCGTGACTGTATAGCAAAAAAGATGGTTGGCGATAAATTGAGCTTTATGGATATTCAGGCAAATCTCAATGACATATCCGACAGTCTCAAATTTCAAATGACTCCCGAGTTTGACGAATACGGGCTTGAACTTGTAAATTTCTTCATCAATGCCATAACCATTCCCGAAGACAATGCGGATTATGTTCGTATCCGCACCGCCCTTGCAGGTTCTACCGAACGTGAAATCCTTGCCCGCGGTAAGCGTGCCGAGATGGATGCAATGGGTTACACCTATCAGCAGAAGCGCACCTTCGACGTACTTGAACGTGCCGTTGCCAACGAAGGCATCAGCTCCGGCATTATGAATGCAGGTATGGGAATGTCCGTAGGCATGGGTGTCGGCACTATGGTAGGCGGTGCAATGAACAGTGCAATGCAAAATAATCTCGGTGTTAATCTTTCTCAGCCTCAAAGTCAGACGACCGATACTTCCGTACAAAGTGGCGTAACCGTAAAGCAATGTGCAAAATGCGGTGCCGATCTTCTTTCCGACGCAAAGTTCTGTCCGGAGTGCGGCGAAAAGGTCATAGAAATAAAAGAGGGACATGTTATCTGTCCCAAGTGTGGAAACCAAGTGCCCAAAGCTAAATTCTGTCTTGAATGTGGTCATCCGCTTGTAAATAAATGCCCCGAGTGCGGATTCGAACTTCCCGACGGTGCTAAGTTCTGCCTGAACTGCGGTCATAAAATGTAAGGAGATGATTTTATGAAATTTAATTCTTCAATGAAAAAAGCAAGCATCGGCTTTGCCGCTGCGCTGGTAATTCTACTTATAATCGCCCTCTTGATTTTTAATCCCAATGGCGGTTTCTTCTGGGTCAGTGCTTTATTTCTCTTTCTCGGCTATGCCGCCATTTACACTACGGTAATGTTCTACCTGTATGACGGTAAGGCTTCATTCAGAGAATATCCTGCAAACTACCCCCTTATCCATGTTGCCGTCTGTTACAGCATAGTCCAAATTGTAATGGTCGTTATCGTCTCATTAATCAATTCCGCTTTAAGTGGCGGCGTGAATATGCGTATCTATTGGGCGATTGAACTGGCTCTGCTGCTCGTTTTCGGTATCAGCTACGTTGTGCATAACAGTGCCCGACGCTATTCGATTAATCTTGAAACGAAAACAAAGGCTAAGGTCAATGCCATTCGTATGATGAATGACAAATGCATGAGCATTCAGCAGTTGGTTCAACAACTTCCTGCCGAAATTCGTGACGATGCCGCCCGTCAAGTCCTCACTATGGCGGAAAAGATTCGCTACTCCGACCCCATGTCCCACGAAAGCCTTGCAAATATGGATTATGACATCGAAAAAGGTATCGATAAGGTTGGTGCCGAGGTTCAAAACCTCCTAACAAATAACTCCATTGACGTTGAAAATCTCCGTCGAGAAATTCAAAACGTCAATAACCTCATCGATTCACGAAACAATCGTGTCAAAATCCTTAAATAACCCAATCTCCCTAAGCTGCCGATTCCGTCGGTAGCTTTTTTATTTCGAAAATCCCGAAAACAACCTTAATTGTCCTTCAATTATAAAATGAACATAGTTGATCGTTCGCAAATTTAAATACTTGAATCCTGAACGAAAATGTGGTATAAAGACCTTGGATTCATTTAAACAATGAAGACATTCCTTATTTTTCGGGACAGAGCTTCTGTGACTTGCGCTTTGCATTGTCATGGAAGCTCTTTCCATTGAGCAAAAAGTAGCGGTATAACCATTAATAATTAAAAGGATACTGTCGCTTTACGAATCAAAATCGGTAAAGCGACAGTGTCGGCAAAAGCCGTGTCGAGGTTGTTTATAAGACAAAGAAAATTTTTAAATTCAAACTTTAATTTTATTAGATTTCCCGACCAGCTTTTTTGATAATTACGGTCTAACGGAATGAATATTTTCGGAAACTTTTAATCGTTCTTACCGCACGTCCAACGAAGACCTTTAATTACTGCTATAAGGGAAAGTACAATTCCAAAAAATATCTTAGCCACAAATAACATCTCGTCATTATGATGCCAAACATCATCGCAATATATCTTCATTGTGATAAAGAATCCTATTATTGAAACATCAACCAATATTAATCCTACAATTCTCTTATCGGTCATTAAGTACATTTCAGAACATAACTTATAAAGACCTATTGTTCCACACACAAGCGAGAATGCACCGAAAATAATCGTGAAAAATTCATGTGGCGTCAATCCATCTTCAAAGTCATAATAATATCTACTAATCAGCCCTGTTCTATCATCAGCGTAAGTTTTGAAGGAATAAAACAGTCCCAGTACTGCTAGCACAACTAATATCAGCCCTACAATTTGCTTCGTAGTCATATCATACCTCCTTTCTAAGTTTAAATTTCTTCTTCTTTGTCTACTGTTCCTTAGCTATGATTATTTTACTAAAGCACCGTCCTTGTCCGTAAAAGAACCACAGAGAATCATAATAAAATCTATAATGACCCCAATGCCGAAGCAACCGCCTGTCAGAAGCCAAAGGATTCCGGTTCCTATTTTACCGACGTAAAAGCGATGGACACCGAGAACTCCCAAAAAGGCACAAAGCAGAGCCGCAGCAGTCTTTGATTTAAGAGATGTACCCATGGTCAAAACCTCCTTTCTTATTTTTTTAATAACAATCTTATAGACTGTCATTTCAACAGGATGAATTGCAACATAATCTGTATTATGTTGTAAACGTACTGCAAATAATTCACAGTATTTGCATCTTTTCTTCATTTTAGCATAACTGTTTTGATTTTGCAAGGGTTTTTTGAAAAATAATTGAT
>CAYPXV010000037.1:0-13487 GCA_964414925.1 uncultured Clostridium sp.
ACTTGAAATTGATGATGTAGAAGCACCGTTAGCGGATGAGGAAATTCCCGAAAGCGATGAAATGGATGAAATTGCAGAAGAATTTGGTGATGACAACATCGAGCCTGATGATATGAAAGACGGTTCGTTAATTGATTCAACTGAAATTTCGGATGAACTTGACGAGAAAGCGATGGAAAATTAGACATGAACGTATTCGCTCTGGCAGATTTACATTTGGATGGAGGACATGATAAACCGATGCATGTTTTCGGTGACAAGTGGATGAATCATGCTTCGAAAATCGAATCTGCATGGCGCGATATGGTCTCTTCGGAAGATATCGTTCTGATCCCCGGGGATATCAGCTGGGCAGAACGACTCGATGAGGTAATTGAAGATATAAATTGGATTTCTTCACTTCCCGGTACGAAGGTTTTGTCGAGGGGGAATCATGATTATTGGTGGAGCTCAACGGCTAAAATGAAGGATCGATTTCCCGACGACATAAAAATCATTAAAAATGATTCGATAGCAATTGATGGAATTGTTTTTGCGGGAACAAGAGGTTGGAGGCACCCTCTTTCCGTAGAGTTTGTGCAATCGAAAGACGAGAAAATTTATAAAAGAGAACTGCTGAGATTGCAGCTTACACTTTCATCCGCAAGCAAGCGCATAGCAAATGGAGAAGGAGATACGGTTGTTTTGCTTATGCACTTTCCACCGATAGATTCAAACGGGGAGGAAACGGGATTCACGGAACTGATTTCTTCATATCCCGAAGTTACGGATGTTGTCTATGGACATCTCCATGCACAAGCGACGATGAGGGCGTTTGAGGGCGAACACAACGGTAAAAACTATCGGCTTTGCTCGGCAGATCATTTAAATTTTTGCCCTTTGTTGATAAGATAATTTTTTGTTAACGAAAAGTCCACGGAGGTGGGCTTTTTCGTTTTCGGCAAATTTTATAACCTAAACCCTGTAAATAATCTTCTTAATTCAACACGATTAACATATATTTTCAGAACCTATTGACAAAAGACGTAAAACGTGTTCTAATAATGCCATGCTGGTTTAGCAACGTTAAACTAAAGGTTTAGCAGTGGCATTGTAACGAAATGCTTAACAGATTGTTAACTAATATTATTTGTGGAGAAGGTGTGATAAGTGATTGACATAGGGGATAAAATCAAGCGCTTGCGTCTTAAGCTTGACTTAACACAAGAAGAACTCGCTGCAAGAACGGAGTTGTCAAAAGGATTTATTTCACAGCTTGAACGAAATCTGACGTCTCCGTCCATATCAACGCTTGTAGATATACTCGAAGCATTGGGAACAGACATAGGTATCTTTTTTTCAAACGATGAGGTAAATGAGAAAATAGTATTTACACCCGATGATATGTTCGAGAATACAGATGACGAGCTGGGCACAAATATTTGTTGGTTAGTTCCCAATGCTCAAAAAAATGATTTGGAACCTATATTAGTGACAATTAATGAAAGCGGAAGTACCGCACCGGATGATCCTCATGACGGAGAAGAATTCGGATATGTTCTTTCGGGCTCGATTGTTTTGGTGATTGGTAATAGGGAGTTAAAGCTAAAAAAAGGTGACAGTTTTTGTTTTAAGCCTGTTGAGACTCACTACATCAAAAACACTTCGAAACGTGAAGCCAGAGTTATTTGGGTGACAACACCACCGTCATTTTAAATTATTTGCAAGTGAGAGGTTTTAGTTATGGAAAATAAACGGTTGATTGAGCTTGTTAATGTAAGCAAAGAATTTAACGGCGAAACTGCACTTAACAATATTAATTTATACATTCGAGACGGTGAGTTCTTGACGCTTTTAGGTCCCTCTGGATGTGGAAAAACCACCATGCTCAGGCTTATTGCAGGCTTTAGTATGCCCTCGTCGGGAACAATTATAATGGACGGAAATGACCTCACGTCAATTCCTCCGTATAAACGTCGCATCAATACTGTTTTCCAAAAGTATGCGCTTTTCCCTCATCTGAATGTTTTCGATAATATCGCTTTTGGATTAAACATTAAAAAAACACCTAAAAAGGTTATTGAGCAAAAAGTAACGGAAATGCTGAAGCTTGTTAATTTGGAAGGCTATGAAAATCGCTACATAGAACAGCTCTCCGGTGGTCAACAGCAACGTGTAGCTATAGCTCGTGCGCTTGTAAATGAACCGGAAGTCCTTTTGCTTGACGAACCACTAGGGGCTTTGGATTTGAAGCTCAGAAAAGGTATGCAGCTTGAATTAAAGAGAATGCAGCAAAAACTGGGGATTACTTTCATCTATGTTACTCATGACCAAGAAGAAGCTTTGACAATGAGTGACACTATTGTGGTTATGAATCACGGAGTTATTCAGCAAATAGGTACTCCGATGGATGTTTATAATGAACCCCAAAATCAGTTTGTTGCAAAATTTATCGGTGAAAGTAATATCTTCCCGGCAACTATGATTGATGATTATTTGGTAAATATAAACGGAATAGATTACAAATGTGTTGACAAGGGATTTGGAAAGAATACTCCTGTGGATGTTGTAGTCAGACCGGAAGACGTCGATTTTATTGATGCGAATGCGGCAAAACTTACCGGTGTGGTTAAATCCGTTATATTCATGGGCGTTCATTATGAATTTAACGTTGACTGCGGCGGAGAGAATTGGATTGTTCATTCTACGGATTATGTCGAACCCAATACAAATGTTGGAATAGAGGTTTTGCCGGACGCAATTCATGTAATGAAAAAAGCACAGTTTCCTGCGGAAGAAGATGTTATCGGTGATGATGAAGAAGCCGTTTTATCCGATTGGAAAGATGAGGATTGAATATGAAGCGTAATGCATTGGCTTATCCTTATATAGCAATTTGGCTTCCGATATTTATCATCGTTCCGATGCTGTTTATTGCGTATTACGCTTTTTTTGACAACGGTCACTTTACACTTGAGTTTCTTAATAACTTAAAAGAACCGGTGTATTGGAAAGTTTTGCTCAGGTCGGCATGGTTGGCTCTGCGTGCTACGGCGATTTGCCTTGTGATAGGTTATCCGATTGCCTATATGCTGTCAAACATGAAAAAAACCACTGCGGCAATATTGTCTGTATTTTACATTTTACCTATGTGGATGAACGCCCTGCTCAGAACATACGCATGGAAAGTTCTTCTTGCGGAAGGCGGAATTATTTCAACAATAATAGCCGCTTTGGGCTTGGGAGAACCGCAACTACTGTATACAGAAGGAGCTGTTCTTTTAGGTACGGTGTATAATTTCTTGCCGTATATGATAATGCCGATTTATACTACTCTTATGAAGCTCGATAGGTCTTATATCGAAGCTGCAAGAGATTTGGGTGCTAACGGAGTACAAACTTTTTTGAAGGTTGTTCTTCCTCTGTCTAAACCCGGTATTATTTCGGGAATTACCATGGTGTTGGTTCCGGCTATGTCAACTTTTGCAATTTCAAAGCTTTTGGGCGGTGCAAATCATGCTTTATTGGGCGATTTGATTGAGCAAAAGTTTTTACTCAGCAGTACGGGTTACGGAATGGGTTCGATTTTGTCATTGATTTTGCTTGTTCTGGTAATTATTTCAACGGCAATTATGAGACATGTGGAAAAGGATACCGGAAATGAGGAAGGAGGGACACTTTGGTGAAAAAACTCGGAAAGGTTTTAAAGTGGATATACCTTGCGCTGACATTCGTTTTTCTCTATGCTCCTATTGTGGTGTTGATCGTTTTTTCGTTTACAGATTCTAAATCCATGAGTAAGTGGAACGGCTTCACACTTTCGGCTTACAGCGATATGTTGAAAGATTCAGCCCTTATGGATGCTTTGAAAGTAACGCTCATTGTTGCGATTGTTTCCTCGATTGCGGCAACTGTCATAGGAACTACTGCGGCAATAGGAATTAATTCAATGAAACGAAAAAAAAGGTTGCTGATTGAAAATATTTCTCAGTTGCCGATGATAAATCCCGACCTTGTAACCGGCATAAGCTTGATGATGCTCTTTTCGGTTATCGGTCTTAGTAGCCAACTCGGGTATTTGAGACTCATTCTTGCGCATACAGTTTTTAATATTCCCTATGTAATGTTTTCGGTTATGCCTAAGCTTCGTCAAAGCTCAAACTTGCTTTACGAGGCAGCGCTGGATTTGGGATGTACTCCGACGCAAGCACTGTGGAAAGTTGTTTTGCCTGATATTATGCCCGGTGTTATAAGCGGATTCATAATGGCATTTACACTTTCAATCGATGATTTTGTTATAAGTTGGTTCGTTGCCGATGGCGTGCAGAATTTGTCGATTTATATATATGGACTTGCCAAGAGAGGTATTTCAACCAAAATAAATGCATTCTCAACGGTTATGTTTGTAGTTGTTGTCTCTTTGCTCTTGATTACAAATATAAGAAGTATACGTCAAGATAAAAAAGATGCGATACAAAATAAAAAAGTTGCAAAAACGAGTTGAGTATGATATTATCATTATTCGATTAAAGAAAGGATTATTTTATGAAAAAAGTTTTTATTTTAACATTAGTTACCGTCTTGATTTTTACCTCCATGAGCTTTCTTTCGGCTTGTGTTGACTCTTCCAAAACCATTTACGTTTTGAATTGGGGAGATTATATTGACCCCGAACTTATCAGCAGGTTCGAGAAAGAAACCGGCTATAAAATCAATTACACGACAATGGCGAGCAATGAAGAGATGATGATAAAATTGCGTAGCGAAGATTGCATTTATGATCTTTGCTTTCCTTCCGATTATGTAATCGAGAAGTTGATTGCGGAAGACCTTCTTGCCGAAATTGATTATACGAACATTCCGAATTATAGGAATATTGATAGAAAATTCATTGATTTTTCAAATCAATTTGACCCGGGCAATAAGTATTCTGTCCCTTATATGTGGGGAACAGTGGGCATTGTTTACAACAAAACGATGGTTGACGAACCCGTTGACAGTTGGAACATCTTATGGGATGAGAAATATGCAGGTCAGGTTCTTATGTATGATAGTATGAGAGATTCAATCGGTATTACATTGATTAAACTCGGTTATGATATCAACACGAGAAATGCAGATGAAGTTGCTCAAGCAAGAGATGCACTTGTTGCACAGAAAAACATCAGAAAAGGATTCTTCGGTGATGACGCAAAGGATGCAATGATAAACGGACAGGGTGCACTTGCAGTTGTTTACTCGGGTGATGCCATGATATGCACGGATCCCGAATACGGAAATCCGGATCTTGCATACTCCGTACCGAATGAAGGCAGCAATGTTTGGATTGACAACGTGATTATTCCCAAGACCAGCACAAAGAAAGAAATTGCTGAGCAGTTCATTAATTTCCTTTGCGATGCCGAAGTCGCAAAACAAAACAGTGAATACATCGGCTATTCTTCACCCAATAAAGCTGCGCTTGATCTTATGGATGATGATGTTATAAATAACGAGATTTATAATCCGGGCGATGATATTCTCGACCGTTGTACGATTTTCCATGATCTTGGTGACTTCTTGAGCGTATTTGAAGAAGCATGGAACAAAGTTTATTTTGAAAACTAATTTAAGGAGCAAGATATGATTAGACTTTTTGAACTTCATAAAGAACCCGAAAAATATGTAGGTGATATTGAAGTTTCCGGTTGGATTAAGACTGCCAGAGAAAGTAAAAACGTCGGCTTTATTGAGCTGGGTGACGGTTCTGCGTTCAGAAGCGTACAGGTAGTGTATGAACAGGGTGCAATTCCGCAACAGATTTCAAAATCTTTTTCTACAGGTACGGCAATAACGGTTAAGGGCAAGCTTGTACTTACGCCCGATGCAAAGCAGGCTTTTGAAATCCAGGCAAACGAGATTATTATTGAAGGTGAATGTCCTTCGGATTATCCTCTGCAAAAGAAGCGTCATAGCCTTGAATACCTTCGCACGATTCAGCACTTGAGACCGAGAACCAATACTTTCCAAGCCGTATTTCGTGTTAGAAGTGTTGTTGCACAGGCTATTCACAGATTCTTTGATGAGCGTGGTTTCATTTATGTACATACCCCTTTGTTTACCGGAAGCGATTGTGAAGGTGCGGGCGAGATGTTCAGAGTAACCACTCTTGATATGGATAATCCTCCGAGAACCGAAGATGGAAAAGTTGATTTTTCCAAGGACTTCTTCTCTAAGCCCTGTAATCTTACGGTAAGCGGACAGCTCCATGGTGAAGCGTTTGCACTTGCTTTCAGAGATATTTATACTTTCGGACCGACTTTCCGTGCGGAAAACAGCAATACTGCCAGACATGCTGCCGAGTTTTGGCAGATTGAACCCGAGATGGCTTTCTGCGATTTGAACGGATACATGGATACTGCCGAGGCGATGATTAAATTCATCATTAAGACCGTACTTGAACGTTGTCCCGACGAGCTGAATTTCTTTAATCAGTATGTAGATAAGGATTTGTTGAATCGATTGAATCATGTAGCTAACTCCGAGTTTGTTCGTTGCAGCTATACAAAGGCAATTGAGCTTCTGCTTGAATCAGGTCAGGAATTCCAATATCCTGTTTATTGGGGTTGTGATCTTCAAACAGAGCATGAAAGGTACATTTGCGAGCAGATATATAACTCTCCTGTGTTCTTGACCGATTATCCTGCTGAAATCAAGAGCTTTTACATGCGCTTGAATGATGACGGAAAGACAGTTGCCGCTGCGGATTTGTTAGTTCCCGGAGTAGGTGAAATAATCGGCGGAAGTCAGCGTGAAGAACGATACGATGTTTTGAAGAAAAAGATTGAAGACTTGGGCATGGATATGAGTTACTATGAGTGGTACCTTGATCTCCGTAAGTATGGTGGCGTTAAGCATGCGGGCTTTGGTCTCGGCTTTGAACGTATACTTATGTATTTGACCGGTATTTCAAATATCCGTGATGTTACACCGTTCCCGCGCACAACAGGTAGCATGGAACTGTAAAGTTAATATTATTGAACTAATAGCCTACAGGTGTTTATTTGCTTGTAGGCTATTGATTGGTGAAAGGAAATTTCATGAAAGATGGCTTTATAAAAGTTGCGGCGTATTCGCCGCAAATCAAACTCGCCGATCCGATTTATAATTCGGGTCTGATTATTAAAGCAATAAAAAATACAGAAGAACAGGGAATTAAATTATTGGTCCTTCCCGAGCAGGTCTTAACAGGGTTTTCGTGCGGTGACTTAATTTATCAAGATGCGTTGATTAATTCCGTTAAAGATCAAATTTGCCGTATACTAAAGGAAACAATTGAATCAAATGTAATTACCGTTTTCGGTGCTCCGATATTGATTGGTGATGAGGTATTTTCCTGTGCTGTAATTATTTTAAACGGAAAGATTATAGGAATTATTCCAAAATTAAATCGGCAAGCTATCGACTTACCGATAATTACTTTAAATGATCATAAAGTACCGATATGCGATGAGAGTACTTGCTTTATGTCGGATTCGATGATTAATTTCTCTTTTTGCATTTCATTCGGCAAAAATCTTGATGTTAGAAATATAAATAATGCAAAAATCATTATTAATATTGCAGCAGAACCGGAAATACTATCGGATTATAAAATGAAAAAGGACTGTGCCGCCGTTTGTTCCGCACACAATAAATCCGCATTTATTTATTGCAATGCAGGGCTTGGAGAATCAACTACTGACGAGGTCTTTTTCGGACAAAATTTGATTTACGAAAACGGAGTTCTTCTTGCCGAGAATAAAAACATACTCGACCCCGAACTTACTGTTTCCGAAATAGATGTTGACATGCTATCATTTATAAGGAGAAAATCTGATGAAGGCAATATTACAAGCAGCAAGATTCTAATTTTCGACGGTAGTAGGCTTAATTCGAAAACCGAATTAACACGTTTTTTCAGTTCGACTCCGTTTATGCCTCTAAACGAAAAAGAACACCATGATTACTGTAAACGCATTGTTGAAATGCAGGCAGTTGCATTAATGAGCAGGTTGAAAAGAATAAATGCTCAGGCACTCTTAATAGGTATTTCAGGCGGTTTGGATTCAACTCTTGCTTTAATTGCCTGCTGCGAAGCTTGTGATCTTATGCATATTAGTAGAGAATTCATTCATGCAGTTACTATGCCTTGTTTCGGAACAACAACACAAACAAAGAATAATGCTATTGAACTGTGTAATCTTTTAGGTGTTACTTTGCATACAATTCCGATTGTTGATACAGTTCGCAGCCACTTTGCCGATATAGAACATAATGAATCGGTTCATAACTCCACATATGAGAATGCTCAAGCAAGGATACGAACTCTCGTTTTGATGGATATGGCTAATTCGTTAAACGGACCCGTCATTGGAACAGGAGATTTGTCTGAACTTGCTTTGGGTTGGGCAACATATAACGGTGACCATATGAGCATGTATTCAGTCAACGCAGGAATACCGAAAACATTGGTGAAGGAAGTAGTTAAACATTGTGCAATGGATGCTTCTTCCGATGAGCTTAGAAATTGCTTATTCAGCATTGTCGCAACTCCTATTTCGCCGGAACTTTTGCCGGCAGATTCAGGCGGTAATATCTCCCAAATAACGGAAGATATTGTTGGTCCATACGAGCTTCATGACTTCTTTATTTACTATACGTTAGTGAAAGGTTTCGGACCGCAGAAGATATTCAGAATCGCTCAATATTCCTTTAAAAATATTTTTGATAAGGAAGTAATTTTGAAGTGGCTCAAAAATTTTTACAAGCGTTTCTTTTCTCAACAATACAAACGTAACTGTATGCCGGACGGAGTTAAAATAGGGGAGATGAGTTTATCGCCGAGAGGAGGATTTTCCATGCCAAGTGATGCTACATGCAGAATTTGGTTAGATGAATTAGAAAAAATGTAAGTTTTTATCTGCCGTCACGGCAGATTTTTTTTGAATAAAACGGACTCGACGGAAAAAGAATACTACTATTACCGTAAAGGAGCTTATTATGGGAAGAATAGGAAAAAATTCTTTTATTTTGGATAGAAAACCTCACATTATTTCTGCTGCTGCCTTTGTTGGAGATAAAGAAGGAAAAGGTCCGCTCGGTTCTCGCTTTGATGTTATTTGTAAAGACGATACTTTGGGACTTAAAAGTTGGGAGCAGGCAGAAAGTAGAATGTTTGAAAGCTCTGTCAGACTTGCTTTAAATAAAATAAATGCAACACCTGAAAATTTAAGTTGTTTAATGGGTGGAGATTTATTAAATCAGATTATTTCAGCGGGATTTGCTGCAAGGGAAATAAAATCACCGTTCATAGGGCTATACGGAGCATGTTCTACAATATCGGAAGGTGTAATGGTTGGAAGTATGTTGGTTGACGGGGGCTATATGGATATGGTCGCTTGTGCGGCAAGCAGCCATTTCTCATCGGTGGAAAGACAGTACCGATATCCACTTGAGATGGGTGTACAGTCAACTCCTACGTCTCAAAGAACAGTTACGGGGGCAGGCTGTGTTGTTTTAAAAAAAGAACTTAATGATACGGAATTTACACCTGTTTACCGAAAGGTTGTCGTTGCAGGAGGAACAATCGGACGTGTATTGGACTATGGAATAACAGATGCCAATAATATGGGTGCGGCTATGGCTCCGGCTGCTGCCGAAACAATTTGTACACATTTTCGTGATACGAATACTTCGCCGAATGACTATGATAAGATTATTACAGGAGACTTGGGCATATTCGGCAGCAAAATGCTGTATAGACTATGTTCCGATGAAGGATTTCAAATTGAATCAAAGCATGAAGATTGTGGGCGAATGATTTTCTCGCCTGAACAAAATGTGAACTGTGGAGGCAGCGGATGCGGATGCGCAGCTACCGTGCTTTCGGCACATATTATTCCAATGCTTGAAAGTGGAAACTATAAAAAAATACTTTTTTTGGCTACAGGGGCATTGCTTAGTCCTGTAAGCACGTTACAGGGAGAAAGTATTCCGTGCATAGCGCATGCAATTGTTTTGGAACACTTGGAGGAATAGGGGATGGATGTATTTATGAACTATTTAATGGCATTCGTAATAGGCGGAGCAATATGCGTCATAGGCGAGCTGCTGATTACCTTAACGAGATTAACCCCGGCAAGAATACTTGTTCTATTTGTAACACTCGGAGCGATATTGACAGCGTTTGGTATTTATAAACCATTGATAGAATTGGCAGGTGCAGGTGCGTCGGTTCCGCTTACAGGATTTGGTTATTCACTTGCAAACGGAGCAATTGAGGGAGCGAGAACAGAAGGGCTGCTTGGAGCGATAACCGGTGGTATAAAATCAACCGCCGCAGGAATTTGTGCGGCGGTAGTATTCGGATATTTATTTTCCCTCATTTTCACCCCAAAAACAAAAGAATAAGAGGAAAAACAACTGTAATCTATTAGACGACTGTATCTTCGTAGTGTAATGCTGCTCCGACGGCAGTTGCAAACGCCGCACGCTCGGGTACGATAAATTCGATGGGGTAAAGTTGTCCGAACATATCAATTATTTCGGGAAGTTTATTGATTTTAGTTAGAGAGCCGGTGAGAATTACCCTTGTTATGCCCAAACCTCTGCACGCAAAAACGGCGAGAGTCAATATTGTTTGCATAACCATATTTATTAACCCCAGGGCAATATCACTTTCACAGGCATGGTCGGCAATATTGCCAAAGTTGGCAGCGGTTATTTCAGTCCCAAGCTTATCAATGTCACTTTTAGAAATGTCACCGACAAACAAATCGACATTGTGGAGATTTCCTCCGTCAGCCAATGGACAAATGGTTTCAAAATCGGTACAACTGGTTAATTTCTTCCCAAGACCTATTATTGTGCCGCCACCGACACCGCTACCTCCAAGATGCGAATAGCTTTTTCCGGCAGCATGAATAAAGGCAGTTCCGGTCCCCATGCTTACAACGACAGCTTCGTCTTCATTCGCAAGCGCAAGACCACCCCTTGCCGTAGCTGAAAATTCTTCAATATGAATCGTGGGTATGCCGTAAATGTCACCGGATAAGAATGAAGCACCGACTCCGGTTACATAGATTTTATCAACATCGGAAAGGGAAAAATTATTTGAATTGATATAATTTCCCAATGCACCATACAGTGAGGTTATTTGGTCATAAGCTCTCACCATCATTGTTGATAATATTTCACCTTCATATGTTAAGCCAACAATCTTTGTTGTTGACCCTCCGACGTCAATTCCTAAAATAATCTTCATAAGCTTTATCGTCAGATACCCGACACCGTGTTATGGCATCGGGTATCTATTTGTTTATCATATTAATGAGTTTCGTTATACTTCTTTATTCCAAGTGCAAGCAGATCCATTGCTCTTTCAAGATCGGCTTGTTTGAGGACGTATGCAATTCGGATTTCATTTATTCCTTTTCCGGCAGTAGCATAAAATCCTTCTCCGGGTGCGAACATGACGGTATCTCCGTTGTCATCGAAGTCGGTTAAAAGCCACTTCTGGAATGCGTCGGCATTATCAACGGGGAGTGCTGCCATCATATAGAATGCTCCTTCGGGGGCGGTTACTATAACTCCGGGAATTTCAAGAAGCTTTTTATAGCAGGTGTCACGGCGAAGCTTATATTCTTTGCGAACTGCGTCAAAATAATCGCTGCTTACATCGTACAATGCAGCCGAGGCGACCTGGTCAAGTGTTGCTACGGAAAGTCTTGCCTGGCAGAATTTCAACAACTGCTGCTGAAGTTCTTTATTTCTGGTTATAATCGTTCCGATACGGGCTCCGCAAGCGGAAAATCTCTTTGAAACGGAATCGATAATTACCGCATTATCACTCAACTCATCAAATTGACCGATAGTTGCAAGTTTTTCACCGCCGTAAACGAATTCACGATATACTTCATCTCCGATTACAAACAAATCATGCTTCTTTGCTACGTCGGCAATTACCGAAAGTTCTTCCTGACTCAGAACGACACCGGTGGGATTGCCCGGATTTGTGAACATGATAGCACGTGTATTTTCGTTTATCAAAGCTTCCAGTTTCTCACGGAACGCATAACGATAGCCTTCTTCGGGAGTTGTTGTCAAAGGACGGATAGTTCCGCCTGCACTTTTGATAAATGTATTGTAGTTCGGGTAAAAAGGCTCGGGGATAATTACTTCACTGCCCTGATCCAGTATGCTGAGCATGAGCATCTGGAGAGCTTCACTACCACCGGTGGTTATGAGAATATCGCCCTCTTCATAGTGAATTCCGAGATTCTCGTAATATTTTTGTATTGCCTTTATAAGCACCGGCATACCGGGAGAAGCGGCATATTCCAACACGGGAAGCTCAAAGTTCTTAACAGCATCGAAATACGCAGGCGGGGTCGCTATATCGGGCTGTCCTATGTTCAGGTGGTAAATCTTTTTTCCTTGCTTTTGCGCAGCAACGGCGTAAGGATGAAACTTACGCATAGGTGAAAGGCTGCAAGCCAAAGCTTTCTGCGAGATTATCATTAAATCCTCCAAAATAAGTACGCATTTGGAAAATAACCACGGTTTGTACATATAGATTATTTTCCTATAAATCAGATCTATTTTAGCACGTTGTTTGGTAATTTGCAATGGTATTCATTCGAATTAAGGATATATTAGCTTTTGCCGACTAAATAACTCTGATTATTAGCTGATCGTATCAATTTAAGGTCTAAAACGGCATAGCGAACAAGAGCATTCACCATTAACAGAATGTTAAACAAACAAAAGAGCATTGAAACAGTGGTGGATATGTTGGGAAAGAGTAAATGTACCGTCATTGTAATAAAAGTAAATGTTGTACAAAGTTTTCCGTACCATTTTGCACTGTAAACCATATTAGTTTTCTTTAGTACAATAATTCCCAAAATCAACATTGTTATCTCTTTAACGGCAAAAACCGCAAATAGTAACCGTATCCATTTGAATCTTAATGCGAGACAAATAATAATCGCGGCATGTGTGATTTTATCCGCAAGCGGATCGAGAACCTTACCTAAATCGGAAATCATTCCGCAAGAGCGGGCAATTAGCCCGTCCAGTACATCAGATAGCGTTGAAATCAATAAAACGATAAACGCAAGATTACAGTTATTATTAAAATAGAAATGAATAAAAAAGGGAATCAGAATAATTCTAAACAGCGATAGTGCGTTTGGAATGGTAAATACCTTTTCTTTGTTCATTATGCCACAGCGAGCATTTTCCGTCATATAGAGCCTCACAATTTTTATATTAACATTATTTGTCACTTAACAGCGGTACTATACCACATGAAATGTGTTTAATTCATCAACTGTAGTAAACAATTGCAATATATTATTAAAAACGTATTTTAAGAGATAAAAGATGTGGTACAATCAATGATGTTGAGTTAATCAACGAATAATTTGTTTAGGAGGAGTTATGAAACGTTTTTTATGTTTGATGATGACAGTAATTCTGTTGAC
>CAYPXV010000038.1:0-13228 GCA_964414925.1 uncultured Clostridium sp.
CACCCGAAGGAAAGATACTGGAACTTGAAGAGCGAATAGCGAAGATATACGGAGCGAAGTACAGTTTTCTTTTAGTCAACGGTTCTACATCGGGGAACATAGCGATGATACTGAGCTTAGGGACAGGGAAGAAAGCATTGGTAGCAAGGGACTGTCACAAATCGGTAATAAACGCATTGGCATTAGGCGGACACGAGGTACAGACAATAGCACCTAACGCAGAGAGCGGAGTAATAGAAGCGGACAGCGTATCTAAGAAGTTAGCGGAATTTGATGCCGACATGGTAATAGTCACCTACCCTACTTATACGGGAAAATGTTGTGACATAGGCAAGATAAGTGAGATATGTCATGAAAGAGGGGTAAAGTTATTTACGGATTCCGCACACGGGGCACATTTTCCATATTCGACACAGCTTCCGAGGACACCCGACGTAAGCGACGCATGGGTAGTAAGCACGCACAAGACGCTTAATGCTTACACACAGACTGCTATATTGAACGTGGGGCACACGAACGAAATAAGCAGGGAGCAGATGCAGCGGTGCATATCGATGGCACAGACGACGAGCCCGTCATACTTATTGATGTTATCGATAGAGAACGGCATAAACGAAGCAAAAGAATGGGAAAAGCATTGTGAGCGGATAAAGGAAGTACGCAAAGCTATAGAAAAAACGGATGGAGTGAGACTCGGTACATCGAAGCGTGAATATGATTTTACCCGATTAGTAATAGAAGTTGATGGATACAGCGGATACGAGTTAAAGGAGATACTCGAATCACAAAACATATACATTGAGATGGCAGATTTTCGCAGTGCAGTATTGATAACATCACCGAACGATGCCGAGCAATGGTATAAAAGTCTGATAGAAGTATTACGAACGCTACCTAAAAAAAAGTCTATTGATTCGATGTACAAGGTAAAACAGACCATAAGCGGAGCAAGGAAGTTAAGTATAAGGCAAGCGGTGTTCGGCGAGAGTGAGTCCGTACCGCCCGAGCAAAGCATAGGGCGAACCGCAACGGAAGCGGTGGGCATATATCCGCCGGGAACGGCGATAATATTTCCGGGAGAAGAAATAACGGAAAGTGAGATTAATGAAATAGTTCGTGCGCAAGCAAGCGGAGCGAAGGTATTCGGAACGGACGGAGAAAAGATAAGAGTTTATGCAGAAAAATGACATGGCGAAGCAGTTTTTGAACGTGATGAAATCGGGCAATGCCGTACACGGATATTTACTGACCTGTGGGAATTTAAAGCGAGCGGAGCAGACGGCGAAGGAAGGTGCTGCAATACTTATGCAAGTAAATCCTTCCGATGTGGAGGCACTTAAAATGATGCCTGACTATTACGAATTTGACGGAAGTATAAAGATTGACGATTTGCGAGCTATAAGGTTAGAATTATACAAGCAAGCATATTCGGGCAAGAGCCGAGTAATCGTGATAACGAACGCACATATGATGAATGACAATGCAATAAACGCAATGTTAAAGATGCTTGAAGAACCGCCGGAGAACACGTATTTCCTTTTGACGGGTTACGAACACAGAATACTGCCTACCGTGCGGTCAAGGTGTCATATAGTACGCTTAGGTGAAGAAGGACGGGAATACATAATAAGCGTGCTGCGTTCAAGCGGAGCAACGCAGCAAGAAGCAATGAAGTATGCAAGCATTAGCGAAGGAAATGCCGAAAGAGCAATTCGGTTATACAAGGATGAAAGCTACCGTGAGCTAAGGGAAAATGCAATAAAAGCATTACTTAGATGCATGAACGGAAAGATAGATTTCAACTGGGCGAAAGGCATAAACAAGAACCGAGATGCTGCAATAGAAAGTATAGAGTTTATGTTAAGCGTATGTTCGGATGCAGATGCGATATTAAGCGGAGGTAAGATACGAACGAACGCAGACAAGGCGGACGAGATAAAAAAAGGAATCAAGGGGTTTACAATTTCGCAAATTGGGTTTATCATAAAGGTATTAACCGACACCAACATGCGTTTAGCGACCAATTCGAGTGTAACGATGGCACTTGACGGTATGCTGGTACGCATAGCGGAACAGAGGATGCTCAAAGCAAAGAGTTAAGAATCAGAAAGAGGAAACTACTCGATGAAAAAGATAATCGGAATAAAGTTCAGCGGGAACGGAAAGATTTACTATTTCGACCCCAAGGATATAGATATAAAGCCGAACAACAATGTAATTGTGGAAACGGCGAGAGGATTGGTATACGGCAGTGTAAGCGAAGGCATTCGCACGATTTCAGACGACCAACCTACGACACCGTTAAAGCCCGTTATAAGGGTAGCGACAGCGGAGGACGAGGAGCAGAATGCACGCAACATAAAGAACGAGGAACGTGCATTTAGTGTAGCGCAAGCCAGGATAGCCGAGATGGGGCTTGACATGAAGCTTGTGAGTGTAGAATCGACATTTGACGGATTCAAGTACACATTTTTCTACACATCGGAAAACCGTGTAGATTTTCGTGAGTTGCTTAAAGAGCTGACAAAGACGTTCCGCGTACATATAGAGTTAAGGCAGATTGGCGTTCGTGACGAAGCAAAGAAGTGCGGTGGACTGGGTTCATGCGGTAGACCCATATGTTGCAGTTCATTTTTGGAAAGCTTTATGCCGGTATCGATAAAGATGGCAAAGACACAAAATCTTTCATTGAGTTCAGCCAAGATTTCAGGTGTATGCGGACGATTGATGTGTTGTTTAAAGTACGAGCAGGACAGTTACGAACAGATGCAACAGATAATGCCGCTAATCGGGAGTGAATGTACGACACCCGACGGAAAAGGAACGGTGCTTGAAAACAATGCAATAACCGAAACAACGAAAGTCAAGGTTGCGTTACCTGACGGAACATTTGAAATGAGGACATATCCGTTCAAGGAGCTTGAATATATAAGCAAGGCATCGAAAAAGAATTGCGACTGCAATAATTGCGTTAAAGGAAACGAAGAAAGTATCTCGGAATAAGTCATTTAAGATAAGGGCTCAATGAAAGGGCTCTTATTTTTATTTATAAGGCAAGATGAAATTATTATAAATTATGAATAAAAATCACTTGACACACACAATAGTTTGATGTATAAATGAAAAAATATTAATTTTCAAGGAGAAGCTATGAAAAGATCAATGATTAAGCTATTGTCATTACTGATGGCAGTACTTATGAGCGTAAGCGGTTTATCGGGCATAGCAGCGATAACCGAGCGAGACGGCAGTTACCTTTATGTACTTGTTGACCAGCCCACAAGCGGTAACGAGTATGTCATGGTAACGGAACAAAACGGTTCGTTTTATGCAGTTTCAAACGAACCGATGCAGGGTTTTGACGGATTGACGCCGATAGAATGCAGTGTTGCAAATGAATATGTTGTCAGCGATGTCAACGATTCGATACTGTGGAGTTTCAACATGAGCGGAAGCGGATTTACAGTGAAGAGTGTTGAAAACGATGAATATCTTGCGAAAATCAACTATTCTCTCACGACCAGTGCGACAGCGCATCAGATTTGGGAACATGTGATTCATACGAATCCTGACACAAATATAGGTGACGAGCCTGTTATGCACAACATATCGGAGGGTGGTTACATTCTTTACAGAACACACGAAGGTACATCATACTTTGATTGTTTCAATAACTATCAACAATGCAACATACGTTTATACGAAAAGCGTGAAGCGGGCGGAGATTTTATACCTGTAACAGGCATTGAATTTAACGAAACAAGTCTCAATCTTTCTCTCGGTTCAACGTATGTAATCGGGCATACAATTTACCCGAGCAATGCAACGATACAGGAAGTATTTTATGAAAGTTCGGACACTAACGTAGTAAGAATTAATGCTGACGGAACAATTATCACTGGTTCTGAAGGAAGCTGCACTTTGACAATTTACGACGGCACAAGGACATATCATGATGAATGTATTGTCACGGTCACATCCGACTGTGACGAAACTCCCTCATTCCTCGGATACAGACTTTACGGCGGAACTCACGGTGTTGTAAGCTTTTCCGCCGATGACATGGAACAATTTAATTTAGAAGCGGATATGCGTGATTACACTGACCTTTCGGCAATGTGCCTTGTCGGCAACACGATTTACGGTTTTGAGACAGGTACAGGCGATCGCAATCTTGTTACCATCGATGCCGAAACCTACGAAAGAAATTCGACAAACGTATACTCCGGGTATTACGTTAGGGATATGACGTATGATGAAGAAACAGGACTCATCTACTGTTTGATGGCAACTAATTCAACCGTATATTCGGTGTATTTCGGTCTTTACACCATAGACCCCGAAACTCTTTCATTCCAGTATGTAGGCGATACCACAAGGTATCTTGCCGTACTTGAATGCACCGAGGACGGCAGACTTTACGGAATTGACGCATACGGATACCTATGCAGCGTTAACAAAAATAATGCCGTATGTACCGTTATCTCCGCTACACTTGTAAACTACGTAAATCAGGAACAGTCATTATGTTACAACAAGTATAATGGCAAAATGTATTGGATGCAAGCGGATGACGAAGGCGGTGCATTCTATGAAGTTAACCTGGCATCCGGTTTACTCACCTATTTGGGATATCCCGGCGGAGATTATCTGGGATACGAGGGAATTGTCGGAGTAATTGCACAGCCCATCGGAAACGAGCCGCCGACAGAATACGAATTAGGCGACGTAAATATGGACGGAGCAATCAACATAAACGATGCAATCCTCGCATTGAGATATTCAATGTCTCTTAACGATCTTACTCAAGAACAGATTGATCTTGCTGACATCAATCATGACGGTGCGATAACCGCTGCTGATGCTCTGTCAATCATAAGAATCGCAATGGGAATTTAAATTATTGATCACCAAAGTCCGACTTATGGGTTTCATACCTGTGAGTCGGATTTTTATTTAACAAATATATTTATTGTCTCAAGTCTGTTTTTGAAGGAAAATGAGCTTATTTTAATACAAGAGTCTACTCTTATTAATATTAGCATCATTGTTTTTACGGAAGTTACGCTGCATTAAATGAACAAAAATACGGATTTAACGTGTTTTTTCGTCAGGTCTTTACAATAATTGTTTTTTTCTGTTATAGTACAGCATCATCAAAAATCGTTATAAAACGGAGGACGATAAAAATGTTGGAAAATGAGCAATTATCCGAACTTATGAAGTTTGGGATGAACCCGAACCATCTTGGGTTCAGGTATGTGTGTAAGGGAATAAAGAGGTACTTAGATAATCCGTTTATCTGCACCTTGGATAGAACGGTCATCTACGACGACATATGCAAAAGCTTTGGCATAACAAGAGCAAAAGCAGGCAGAGCCATGCGGTATTCAATTGACTATGCATTGGAGTATGGAGATAAAGAACGGATAGAGCAACTGTTCCCGGAGGACATAGTACCCACAAACCTTGAATTCATAATGAAAATGGGGCTTTACTTGTTGAAAGGAATGTATGATACTAATGAATATGATTTCATATGTTCCTTTTGCGATAAGGATAAATCGGACGAGGTTTGGAAATAAGCAAATTTAGGTTTTAAGATAATAATTTGGGTTTTGCTGTGCGGGTTATTAAATGTATATTGGATTCATTGATTGGTTCTCTTGACAAATACAGTAAAAAATAAGATAATACCCATGCGGAAACATTTGTATTTATATTTGAAATGTGACCGCTTAACAGCTAAAATCTTACCAAACGGAGTTTAAATATGAAAAACGATTTTGAACCGAGAAATTTTATTGAAGAATTTGTGTATGAAGATACTTCTACCAATCCATGCGTAAAAACCCGTTTCCCTCCGGAGCCGAACGGATATTTGCATATCGGTCACGCAAAGGCTCTTTGGGTTGATTTTTCCATAGCGGAACGATTTGGCGGAAGTTGCAATTTGCGTTTTGACGATACGAATCCCACCAAAGAGGACACCGAGTATGTAGATGCCATTAAGCATGACATTCAGTGGCTTGGTTTTAAGTGGGACAAATTATGCTACGGCAGCGACTATTTTGAGTTATGCTACGAATACGCTGTTAAATTAATAAAGGACGGAAAAGCATACGTATGCGATCTTGATAAAGATCAGATAAGGGAATACCGCGGAACACTTACCGAACCCGGCATAGACAGTCCGTACAGGAACAGAAGTGTGGAAGAAAACCTTGATTTATTCGAGCGAATGAAGAGGGGAGAATTTCCCAACGGCAGCAGAACATTGCGTGCTAAAATCGATATGGCATCTCCCAATATCAATCTGCGTGACCCTGCATTATACAGGATTCTGCATGTAGAGCATCACAAGCAGGGCAATGCCTGGTGCATATATCCCATGTATGACTTTGCGCATCCGATTCAGGATGCAATCGAAGGCATTACTCATTCACTTTGCTCACTGGAATACGAAGCTCATCGTCCTCTTTATAACTGGGTCGTGGAAAATTGCGGTTTTGAACATAAACCCCGTCAGATCGAGTTTGCCAGACTCAACATAACAAATACAATCATGAGCAAACGTTTCTTGAGAGCATTGGTTGAAGGTAATTATGTGAACGGTTGGGACGATCCTCGTATGCCCACCCTTTGCGGTATGCGTCGCAGAGGATACACCGCCGAAGCAATAAAGGATTTCCTTAATCGTGCAGGAGTTGCAAAATCCGACTCCACCGTTGATTCTGCCATGTTAGAGCATTGTGTGCGTGAAGATTTGAATTTACACTGTGACCGTGTTATGGCTGTTTTAAATCCCATAAAAGTGATCATTGACAATCTCGACGATGATGCAAGCATGGATGTTGCCATAGAGAACTTACCGATTGCTCAGGAAAATGACCCGAAATACGGTTCAACACATTCTGTACGTTTTGCAAAAGAGATATACATCGAAAGAGACGATTTTGAGATTAATCCGCCCAAGAAGTTTTTCAGGCTTAAGCCCGACGGTGAAGTCAGGCTTAAAGGTGCATATATAATCAAATGTGTAGGCTATGAGCTTGACAATGACGGAAATGTAAGTGTTGTACACTGCACATATGACCCTGAAAGCCGTAGCGGTGAATGTACTCGCAAGGTAAAGGGTACAATTCAGTGGGTTCCCGTAAAGGATGCCGTACCAGCCGAATTCAGGCTGTACGAACAGCTGATGACAAGCGAAGATGTGAACGCAGACAATTTCATAGAACAATTGAATCCTGATTCCAGGACTATCATTAATGGATTTGTCGAGCCTTATGCTGCCTGTGCATCGGTCGGTAGAACATTCCAGTTTATAAGGAACGGTTACTTCTGCGTAGATCCCGACACCGATGAAAATAGAATAATTTTCAATCGTACTGTTGGCTTAAAAGACAGTTATAAACCTCAACAATAGTTTTTGCAGGTAAATTATATTTTCGAGTTTTAAGTTTTTTCCCTTTTTTATGGTTGACTTAAAGCAAAGAACTGTGTATAATTATCTGGTGTTTGGGGCGACATTCCTCAAATTGATGCTTGCATACTTTGCAAGAAACAATGTCCCACGAGAGAGAGGGGGGAAATTGAAGTGGAGATTCGCGTTGGTGAAAATGAATCCTTGGAAAGTGCTCTTAAGCGTTGGAAGCGCAAATGTGCTCGTTCCGGTATCCTTGCTGATGCAAGAAAGCGTGAGCATTACGAAAAACCCAGTGTAAAACGTAAAAAGAAAGCTGAAGCAGCAAGAAAACGTAAGTATTAAAAGAGATAAGGACGATGTTTTTGCATCGTCCATTTTCTTTATCCAATCACCATGCAAGCTAACAAAACAGCTATGACGGTTATGATAATCATTCCGCAACAAGCACCGATTCTATGTTTTTTCACGCAATGAATTATATAGATAGTATTGTAAAAGACTGTAACAAAAACAGCTACGGGTATCAGCAATTTATTCATTTTTACTGCCTCGTGATTGTAGTGTAATAATCGATTAAAACCGCTTCTACTTCAAATTCCGCTTCCGCATCCCGATATCTCTCTTTCCAGTTAAATTCCTCCCATTCATTGATTCGCTCAAACTCCATACTTACAGCTTTTCCCAAGCCTATTGCATCGCTGTTATTCTTTTTACACCTTTCAAATACTCTGCTTAGCTCCGTCTTGAAATAGTTTTCCACAAAACTTTTTCCGTCTTGTTCCCAATTTTTCCCCAATGTATCGGTTGTATCGTACTCAATCGTGACGTTTAATGAAATATTTATTTTAAATCGAGGCTTCCCCATTGATATAACTTCAATCGAATATTCTCCCATTTGCACTTGTAATGAACTGTTTTCGTAGTTTTCACCGTCGATTTTTATACTGCCGTTTTCGAACTTACCTGATGCTATATTTAAAATTTGCGTATCATGTGCCGAGAGTGTATCAACCATCTTCCATCCGTCAAACAGAGCAACTCCTTTTAAATATGACTTCATTCCACCGAGAATTTCATCCGTATCGGATACAGGATTCTTTCCCGATGAGCTGTTGTCCTTTTGCTCCGCATCGGTGTTGACTTTACCACTGATATACCCGTAAGTTAATGCAGCGTCAAATCTTTTACTGTCGCAAGCTTCAAAGAGCATTGCCAAATTGGTCACCATTATTTGTCCAACCGTTTTCGCATCAAACAACATATTCTCCTGTACTTTGGTAAGATTGACTTCCTCATTTGAATTTCTTCCGCCTATAAATTCTTTTACAGTGCAATCGGTTATCATAACAATTGCCGACTGCCTTATACGCAATTGATCCAATGAAATCGTAAAAAATTGTTCAATCTCCCCTTCCCTTGCAATTGCTTGACTAAATACTATAAGGTGAGTTCTTGAAAAATTCAATTCATATGACAGTCTTTGATATAGTTCATTTATAGCTTCCTGCACATTGTCCGCCTGCTGAGATAAAATAATCGCTCCGCCCTCCTCCTCAACGGATTCGCCTGAACTTTCTCGTTGTAATTCCAAAATTATTTCATATTCTTTTTCATCTCCCTCATCTACTCCGAGTGTCATAACGTACCCGTATCTATCCAGGCTTATCGGTTCCAAGCACCCTATAGACGTAAATGTTATTGAAAGCAATAACACCAAGATAATTATTTCAACTTTTAGCTTCATACTTTTTCTTCCTATTCTTTAAAACAGAAACAGCACTCGGTAAAATCAAAACTATCATGAAGATTAAACTTACCGATTTGGTAATAACTGAAAAAACATTTGAATATTCCAAATGCAAACCGTCAAGTTCGATTAAAACCAGGGCAGTCGTGATAAGCGCAAATGATGCCAGCGGAGGTCTGATATCGTTAATTTTAAAACTTTTTGAGAACAATAAAGCACCCGCATAGATATAAAAAGATGCACTCAACATAGAACCGTTCAGCCAGATTATCTGGGCAATTTTATCAAGCCTCGTTATATTTGTTTCCTCGGCACTCATATGATTAATTCTGCAAAGCGGCATCGCCAGTTTTTTCAGCTGAGAATAAGGAAATATCATTCCCAAAAATAATTGTACCACTGAACATACAACAGCTGCAATTAAAGCGGAACGGATTCCTACATACAACATCGTCTTATTATCATTCATTCCTTCAGTACAAATCAAAAGTGCCGCCAATGCGGGTAAAAATGCTGCTGTTTCCGAGAATGAGTTATTAGCAACGATCCTTGCGTTACTAATCGGAAGCGGATAAAGTCTGTAGATGTCATACTCTCCGAGTGCTGCAACTAAAGTCAGAATAGTCGCAAGAATCAAAATCGCAAACATACATTTGGCTGTTCTGCCTATTGTTTCAAAACCCATCCATGCCACAATAAGAACCCCAGGCAGCACATAGAACACAAGTTGTCTGTTACTAACATTTGAATAAAACAACCCATGCATTATTTGAATAAAGTTTGATAAAGGAGCAACAGCTGTAAGTGTAAAACAAAATATCAATACAACACAAATAAAGCACGAAACAGTTCCTCCGCATGTATCTTCAAGCATATAATTGAAACACTTATAACTGCCTTTTTTCATACCCAATGCCGCAAAACAAAAAACAAGTAAAGCAATTAGCGATGCAATCGGCAGCGTAATGTATGTTACATTTCCCGATGAATATGTTAATTCGGGTTCGAGAGTAAATAGTCCCCCAATGCACATTGCAATGGAGACTAAGCACAGCCCTTCTTGTTTGCCTATTCTTCCTTCTCTTAAATTCATTATGCCTCCGTAAATCACTCATCGGATTTCCCGACGTATTCATCATCGGTCGTATTTATATAATCATTCGATCTATGATGCATTCCTATAATTCCTCTTGTAAAAAGAGGGCGTTTTGTGTATGTCTTAGGTGCGTACGGTGCAAGAAAAGGTACACCGAACGACTTCAAGTTTGCCAGATAACCGATAAAAACGAAACATGTAGCCGATAAACCCAATAGTCCTCCCATCCATGCCGCAATGACAAAAGAAATTCTGAAATATGATGCCGAAAGTTGAGTAGAATAATCCGGAATACAAAAATTGCCCAAGCCCGATAGTGCAACAATAATTAAAACAACCGAGCTTGCTAAATTTGCCGCAACAGCGGCTTGCCCTAATATCAATCCACCTATGATACCGATTGCCTGCCCTATCTCCCCCGGGACTCTCATTCCTGCTTCTCTTATTAATTGAAATACGAACAACAATAATAACATTTCAAAGCCCAAAGGTTCGAAAACCATTTGACGCGACTGTATAACGGTGCTTAATACTTCCGTTGAGAGTAAACCTTGATGATACAGCGCAAGGGCAAGAAAATAAGCAGGTAACAGAAGTGACAAAACTGCTCCCGTATAACGAACAATCCGTATCAGAGTCCCCTGGCTTCTTCTGATATAAGTATCCTCCGATGTTGTCATTAACGAAGCAATAGTAACGGGCATTATAATTGCAAACGGACTTCCGTCGGCAAGAACTGCAACGCTTCCACCCATAATGTAATTTGCGGTTCTATCAGGTCTTTCGGTAGAAAGTGTTTGCGGTATGGGTGAATTGGGTGAATCCTCTATTAACTGCTCTATAACCCCCGTACTCAACAGAACTTGAACATTTATTTTCGCCAATCTTCTTTTTAGTTCATTTACAAGTGTTTTATTTGATAAGTTTTCACGATAAATAATCGCAATGCCGGTATTATTATCATCTCCGATTTCTTTATTTTCCACAACAAGATCATCGGATTTTATTATACGTCTGAGCAAAGTAACATTTGTTCTCAAACTCTCATTAAACCCTTCATTAGGACCTCGAACTACTTTTTCGTTTACCGCTTCACCTACGCTTCTCTTCTCAAATCCACGTGTTTCAAGTAGCAGTGCCGATTCTTCTTTATCCAATAACAAAGCGGTTCTTCCTTGCATTATCGCAAGCTTTATTTTATCAATATTTTTTTCTTTTGCCATTTCGGCAACTTCTATGCAGTGACTCATCAATTCTTCAAGTGTAGCATTGAAGTTATCTGGTAAAGCAAGCATGGGCTTCATGATATAATCACTTATAACATTTGTATTTGCCATACCTGTCATATGAATCATGAGGCAAATTTTTTTCCCGACTTTTATTTTTGTGAAAACAATGTCCTTATTTATATCCGACTTAAATACTTTTCTGAAACACTTTTCATTTTCAAATACGTTTATTGAAATATCGGAGTCATTTTTGTCGGATTGAGAGTAGATATCATTCCAACCAAACAGTTGTTTCGGTTTCCCTTGCTCCGTTTCTAAAAGTTCATATCGCCTATCCGGTTCATCAAAGGCAAGTTTTTTATAAATATCCTTAAAAAAAGACATTGAGCCACCTCATCAAATCTATTAAAAACTTTTCAATTATTATTTGTTCATTCTCAAGTTTTCATTCTAAAGTAATTTTTATCGGTATGTACATCATATGTTTAATTATAAGATTTACCGAAAGGAAATTAAAAATGAAAGTATTTGTTGTAACAAAGAAAAATCTGGTCATTGCAGCTGTAACTGCCGCACTGCTCATTATAGCTGCAATTATAAGCATAATAAGCAGTAAAGAAACTTTACCGTCCGAAAGTGACGTGCCTACTCAAGGGGCAAATTCATCGGGTATGCCCGAAATTGCAGAATACGAGGTATCCGTTTTTGCAGGTCTTATGAAAGAACTCCCCGTTTATAATGTTGACAGAGAAGATAAAAAAATTGCACTTACAATCGACGCCGCATGGGCAGATGATAAAACCGAATTTATACTTTCCACTTTGGACAAATACGGAATCAAAGCCACTTTCTTTTTATGCGGTTTTTGGGCAGAGGAATATCCCGAGATGGTAAAAGCAATTAACGATGCGGGGCATCAGATAGGCAATCATTCATCGACTCATCCGCACATGAATCAATTAAGCGTTGAACAAATCAGAAAAGAATTGAATGACTATGATAATTTGATTGAAAGCATAATCGGCAAAAGAACAACCGTATTCAGAGCACCTTTCGGTGAATATAACGATGTTGTAATCAAAACCGTGCGTGATGCCGGTTACGAGGTCATTCAATGGAATATAGACACCATTGATTGGAAAGAAGAAAGAAGTGCCGAAACTATTTTGAACTGGGTATTACCCAAACTTAAACCGGGCTCTATAATTTTGTGCCACAACAACGGCTTTAAAATCGAGCAATACCTGCCCACTTTAATCGAAACCGCTCTTGCCGAAGGATATGAGTTTGTAACCATAGATGAGCTTCTTCTTGACGGCACGACAATAATCGATGTAAATGGGGTTCAAAAAAGTGCGCAATAGCATTAATGATACGATACCTTAATGCTTTATGAAACAAAATCATCTTCTCTCTTTTTTCCGTAAGTAATTATATGCAGAGAAAGATAAAAAGCAAATGACGATCTTCTTACGAAAATCGTCATTTTTGTGCGTAAGTCGGACAAAAAAGGAAAAAGGCAACATTATCGATGTGAAGTTAAGCTGGCACTCACGTCCGCAGGCACTTCACTGCTAAGCAGCTTCACGATGCAAAATATCAATTATCGTGCCGCAAGACGCACTTAATTCAAGAAAAAGTCTCTTTCGTCCGATGGACAAAAGAGACTTTTTGGTGGACGGGGATGGATTCGAACCATCGTAGTCTGTGACAACGGATTTACAGTC
>CAYPXV010000039.1:0-12794 GCA_964414925.1 uncultured Clostridium sp.
TCCGCCCCCTTTTGTCAACCCCTTTTTTTATTTTTTTATTTTATCGGGTTTTCCTGTAATCAATTGACGAATTAAATTTTCGTTTCGTTTTTTGAGGAAAATATCTTAATATAAGCTTGTTTTTATTTTCCCGAAACCACCTCCAGGGCGGTCATCATGATACCCGAATTATCCTTGTATATTGTCCCGAATTGAGATAAAGGGAGCGGATTGATGCCTAATCCCGCCTCAATGGTGTAGCCGGGGCGGTTATAATGAAGGATGAACCAATCCTTGTATCCTGCATAACCGCTTTCATCGGGAACATCGTCAAGTTCGTAACCGCTTGCCAACGAGAATTTCTGTCCTATTTCGAAAGCGTCGGGAGGTTGCATTTCACCGAACTTCCAATAAATGACCTGACCCTGTGTATGAAAGGCTAAGATCAGTTCAAAATTATTTTCAAGCGTTAAATCGTACATTGCCCTACTTTCGGGAGCGGAAAGAGGTTCGCTGCCCACATAGTCCCTCGGCGCAGGAGAAGTAAAGCCTTTGGCGAATTTAATTTCCTTTGCACGTTCCCAATCCGCAGGGTAATTCAAGTTCAAATCCGTGCCGACAATGTTTGCCTTCCACCCTTGCGGAAATCTCACGAACGGATAATCGGATGCAATTTTTTTAGCTTCATTATAATATGAAGAAGTATTCTGAATTACATCTGCAACGAGGTCTACTCCATCGGGATTTACCATGGGGACAAGGAATAGCTTTGTTGATTCAAAGAGCGTATCTACTTTTCGCCCGAGCATTGTGGAATGATTGATGTAGGATTCTAAATAATTTTCCGTAAAGGAAAGGACGAGCGGAGTCGTTATCCATTCGTTTGCATGATGAGATGCATTGAACGAAAGTTCATTCTCTCCGTTACCGATTATGAAAAGATAAATGGGGTTTCCCATAACCGAACTGCCTATTGATTTTATTTCCATAAAAGGATAACGAGCTTTAAAACCTTCTGCCAATAAATCCATTAGCATTGAAGAATAATGTACATTAGTCGGAACGAGGTTAAATCCGTAAGGTACGGTAACGATATCGCCTATCCTCAGTGCTTGTGCGTCACAATCGGGGTTAGCCGTTTCTATGGCGGCGACAGTCGTGCCGTAACGTTTTGCAAGACGATAGAAAGTATCGCCCGGGCGAAGTCTTGTTTTAAAGTAGCCTACAACAAACGGGCGAAGTTTTTTCGCTGTTTCTTCGCCGACTATTCCGTCGGGAATCAAACCGAAACTCGACTGAAACCTGTGGACACTGTTGAGGGTTCTCGAACCGAAGATACCGTCAATCAAGTCGGAATAAAAGCCACTGCGTTCAAGAGCAAGCTGCAAAAGTTCGACCGAAGTTCCCGTTGAGCCTAATTTAAGTTTTTCCATAAAATCCTCCTAAGATGAAAGTATTAAGAAATTATTCGGCTTCACGTGCGAATATGAGTCCGCAGAGGTTGGCGCAGCGGTCGGATTTAGCGCATAAAATGTGCATTTAGCAGAAAAAAGTATGAATTTTAAAGTATATTTCAAAATAAAGGTTGACTTTATTACCCGAGTGGTCTATGATACTTATGATGAGCGGACGTGAACGACTGCTCTCATGAGAAAATGTATTATTAATTCTAATTTGGAGGAATTTAAAGAATGAACGCTTACATTCAGGAAGTTCTTGCAAAGGTTCAGCAGCGTGATGCACATGAACCCGAGTTTCTTCAGACCGTTGAAGAAGTTCTTAAGTCTCTCGAACCAGTTATCGAGAAGCACCCCGAGTATCAGGAAGCCGGTCTTCTTGAGCGTCTTGTAGAACCGGAGCGTGTTATCGAGTTCCGCGTACCTTGGACCGATCGTGACGGCAAAGTACAGGTAAATCGCGGCTTCCGTGTTCAGTTCAACAGCGCAATCGGACCCTACAAGGGCGGTATCCGCTTCCAGGGCAACGTTAATCTTTCAATCATGAAGTTCCTCGGTTTCGAGCAGACCTTCAAAAACAGTCTTACCAGCCTTCCCATGGGCGGCGGTAAGGGCGGTTCCGACTTTGATCCCAAAGGCAAGACCGACAAGGAAATCATGGACTTCTGCCAGAGCTTCATGACCGAGCTCTATCGCCATATCGGACCCAGCGTTGACGTACCCGCAGGTGACATGGGCGTAGGCGGACGCGAAATCGGTTATATGTTCGGACAGTATAAGAGAATCCGCGGCGCATATGAAAACGGCGTACTCACCGGTAAAGGTCTCTCCTTCGGTGGTTCTCTCATTCGTCCCGAAGCAACAGGTTTCGGTGCTGTTTATTATCTCTGCGAAGTTCTCAAGCATGAGAACGACACCATTGTCGGCAAGACCGTCGCCGTTTCCGGTTTCGGTAATGTTGCATGGGGCGTAACAAAGAAGGTTGCAGAGCTTGGCGGTAAGGTAGTTACCCTCTCCGGTCCCGACGGTTATATCTACGATCCCGACGGTGTTGTTACCGAAGAAAAGATCAACTACATGCTCGAAATGAACGCAAGTCGTCGTAACCGCGTCCAGGATTACGCCGATAAGTTCGGTGTTGAGTTCTTCCCCGGCGAGAAGCCTTTCGGTCGCAAGGTTGACATCGTTATGCCTTGCGCAATGCAGAATGACGTTCATATGGATTCTGCCGAGAAGATTGCTGCAAACGGCATCAAGTACTATATCGAAGTTGCTAACATGCCCACCACCAACGATGCTCTTTACTTCTTGATGGATCAGCCCAACATGATCGTTGCACCTTCCAAGGCTGTTAACGCCGGTGGTGTTGCTGTTTCCGGTCTCGAAATGAGCCAGAACGCAGAGCGTCTCAGCTGGACAGCAGAAGAAGTTGACAGCAAGCTCAAGAACATCATGTACAACATCCATAAGGCATCTGTCGAAGCAGCAGAAGAATGTGGTCTCGGTTACAATCTCGTTGCCGGTGCAAATATCGCAGGCTTCAAGAAGGTTGCCGATGCTATGATGGCACAGGGTATCTGCTAATTCGTAAGCATTTACTTAATTGAATAACCAATGAGCCGTATCTGTGCATTTGCATCCGATGCGGCTTGTTTGTCTGAACTGACTAATTTTAGTCATCAATCGGTTAATTTCCGTATTGCATACCGCTGCGGAAACTAAACCGAACAAGAAAAATAATCTGACGAGGTACTTTTTATGGAATCTATTCCCGATATTATGGAAATGTTGATGGTCATCTGCTTCGGCATCTCTTGGCCGCTTAATATTATTAAAGCATGGAAGGCAAGAACCGCTAAAGGAACAAGTCTGCTGTTTTATTTCTTCATCTGGATCGGCTATGTCTTTGCTCTTATCGGAAAATTTGTACTGATTGGTTCGAAAGCCCCCGCTCCCTGGTACGAAACCGTTAAATGGTATGTTCTTACTTTCTACATCATCAATGTAGTTATGGTTTCCGCCGGTATCCTTATCTATTTCAGAAATAAGGCTATTGACAATAATAAAAAACTTGAGAGATAAATGAAAAAAATCCGCATCTACAGCGAAGCGGCACACTTTATTGCACTTGCTTTGATGGCACTGTCCGTTGCCATGACTGCAAGTGCCGATTTCGGTGTGTCAATGATTGTCGCTCCCGCTTATATCATCAGCCTGAAGTTTTCGTCTCTGAGCTTCGGGCAGAGTGAGTACATCATTCAGGCTTTGCTTTTTATCGCTTTCTGCTTGCTTGTAAAACGTGTGAAACTCACCTATTTCATATCGTTTCTTACAACGCTTGTTTACGGTGCTATACTCGATTTTTGGCGATCGGTTATACCCATGTTGAATCCGACGATTACGCCCCCCGGCTCTATGCAGCTTTGGCTCAGAATCGTGCTATTCGCTGTCGGCGTCACCGCTACGTCGTTCACCGTTGCACTTTTCTTCCGTTCGTATATTCACCCCCAGGTCTACGATTTCTTCGTCAAGGGTATCTGCGCTCATTTTAAGCTCAACAGAGATCGATTCAAGATTATTTTTGACTTTTCATGCCTGGCTGTTGCTTGTCTAATGACGCTCGTTTTCTTCTCCTCATTTAACGGAGTCGGAATCGGTACGCTCATTATGACCTGCTTTAACGGGCTGTTAATCAGTGCCTTCGGAAAATTGATCGATCGCTGTTTTATCTTCGTTCCTCTCTTTCCGAAATTCGAAAAATTACTCTCACTCGATAATTGATTTTTTTCACACAGGGAAGCTGTTTTTGCGAACATCTTCCTTTTTTTGTTAACGGAAGTTAATTATATTCATTATATTTTCAGTTTTGGGTTTGCAACATTCCGTTTGCGATAATTGCAGTATAATTTCTATTTCGCTATGTTTTTGTTTGTGCTTTAGTATACTCTTTTGTTTTTTTATTAGCAAAAATTAGCAGAAAATGTAATAAAAAAAAGATAATACGGATGTCAGTGATTTGCAAGTTTCAAGTCTTTATGCTATAATCACGGTGTTTTATAAGATGGCGTGGTTTTCACATTAAACCACTTTAGAGATTAGACTACGAATTTGGAAGGAGGAAAAATGAAGATTTCATTTTCCGATGCGAAAAAGAGCATCAAGCGTTTTATAAACGATACCGAAAACAGAATTAAGAATTCTGCTTTTATTAAAGATACCGCAAAAAAAATTCCCGATAAAATCAAGCAAATCAAAAATGATTTATTCCTGTTCGTCATGAGATATCGCTTTGCGATTTCATGCACCGTCGTTGGACTTATATTTGCCGCCATTATCGGCGTATGTATCAGCAGCGGAGTTAAGAAACAGGACGATGCGGGCGTCAGTGCAAATAGTCCCACACTCACACCTTATGCAACGAAGTTTAGCGGAATCGTTGCGGGAGTGAGGGATGATATTTATCAGGAACAATTGACCGAAGCACCCGCAGAGACCGAAACCGGGGAGTGGGGATATGAATGCGATGAGTTTGTTACCGTACCGCCCGTTACGGAAACGGAAACACCCGATGTTGTGTTGCGCAGTGAGCATAATGAGATAATCGCCGATGTACAGCTCAGGCTCATGGAATTATGGTACATGGATAAGGACGAGCCCACCGATTATTTCGGTTCGATTACGGAAGGAGCATTGAGAGCGTTTCAACGCAGAAACGATTTGGAGATAGACGGCAGACTGACTCAGCAGACTTATGATTTGCTTATGAGCGGCGATGCCAAAATTTACATGACGGCACTGGGCGATGAAGGCGATGATGTTGTTATCGTACAGCAGCGTCTTTACGAACTCGGATACCTTGAATCCTACTATAAGACCAAAGGTGTATTTGATGAATCCACCGAAGAAGCCGTAAAGGAATTCCAGGAAGCGAATAAGCTGTCCGTTGACGGAATGGTGGGAAGAAATACCAAAGAAGCTCTTTACAGTCCCGATGCTAAGGGTAAAGGCTTTGAAATAGGTGATCAGGATCCTGAAATCGAAAAATACCAGGCAAGGCTTCAACAGCTCGGCTATCTTACGACCGAACCCGATGGCATATTCGGTAAGGATACGCAGATTGCCGTTAAGCGTTTCCAATCTCAAAACGACCTCATTGAAGACGGATTCTTAGGACCCGTTACCCGTGAAAAGCTGATGAGCAGCGATGCTGTCGGCAACGCACTTCAATACGGCATGGAGGGTAGCGACGTTAGAAACGTTCAGCAGAGACTTTATGAATTGAACTATCTGCGTGCTAAAAACGTCAACGGTTATTTTACCGCCATTACGGAAAAAGCCGTAAAGCTTTTCCAGAAGAACTGCGGTGTTCAGCAGGACGGTAAGGTTGGCAGAAATACGATGAACCTCCTGTTCTCCGACGATGCACCTCGTGCCTCATCCCCCGTAAGCAGCGGTGGCAGCTCCGGCGGTGGCGGAAACAATGGTGGCGGATCGGGCGGAGGAAACAGCGGCGGAAACGACGACTCCGATGTTACCCACAGAATCGATAACTTTATCCGCATTGCCAATAATAAACTCGGAAGCAGATATGTAAGAGGCGGTAAAGGTCCCAACGTATTTGATTGCTCCGGTTTCGTATACTGGTGTCTCAACCAGGCAGGTGTAAAGCAGAGCTATATGACAAGCTACATGTGGCGCAGTTGCACTAAGTATCAGCGCAATAACAGCTTTAACAACATCAAGCGCGGTGATGTTATCGTTTACGACGGTCACGTCGCAATAGCAATAGGAAACGGTATGATGATTGACGCTTCCCAGTCAAAGGGCAAAGTTGTCAAACGTTCGTATCAGTCCTCCTACTGGAAGAGCGTATTTATCTGCTCGTACAGAATATTTAGATGACACTACACTCCTTTTTTACCGATTAGGTTTCGCAAACGGCGACTTGTTATTTACAAGTCGCCGTTTGCGTTTGAAAATATTTAAAGCACTTTTGCCGAAAATCTGATTATTATCGCATCGGGTCTATCCAACATCCACGACGGAAGGTCTTCGGTGTAAACCGTCGGCTCGATTTTATAGCCGAGTTTTTCCACATCTTCCGCAAATTTCTTTACATACGGAGGAATATAAATCCCTTCCTTTTCCTCGATAAATGTGCAAATATAATCACCTTCCTCAAACGGTTCATACGGTTCATCGATAAGCGCATGTTTGAAGAAAAACCTCGGCTTTAGAGTCTGCACATCCTCCGCAATTCCCAGGTAATAACCGAAACTGTGATAGTTTACCGACATCCTCGGCTTGTAGTCGGGACGGATTACCGATAATCGCTCCGATTTCATATGCTCTACAAAGTATTCCTCGCCTATATGCCTGTAATAACATTTCCTTAAATCCATTCGGTGCAACAGATAATTCCTGCCGTCGCTCAACTGCTTTATCTGCCTTGCCGCTCTCTCGGCACATTCTTCGATTATCGCAGCATTCTCCCCTTCCTCTTTGTTCATTAACAATGCCTTTATCTCCGCAAGGCTTAGTCCCGTCGATTGCAACAGTTTTATCGTTTCAAGTCTACTGACCTGCCCCGCATCGTACTCCCTGTACCCGTTCTCCGATACCTTGCTCGGCTTTAACAGGTCTATCTCATCATAATAGAATAGAGTCCTTCGCTCTACTCCGCATATTTTTGCAAATTCACTCGTTTTCATACATCTCTCCCGTTTAACAATAATATATTTAATTTTGCTCTTGACTGTAACGTAACGTTATAGGTTATCATGAGTATAACAGAAATCGCTTAGGAAAACAAGTGTATCTGCAAAAGAATAAAAAGATACACTTTTCTCCAATGCGAATGAAATAAGTAATTTTCTCATTGTTCGATAGGCTTAGCGATGGGGTAAGAGTGTGTGCTGAAGTCGGCACACACTGTACCTTCATCTCCGTCTGTTGAAGTGTTTTTAAGATGCCGTCAGGTGTCTTTTTTTGTATCCCCGTGTTATATCCTTTATATTTGCTCAATAGGGAGCTATAGGGGGTAAATATACTTGCAAGTGGCTAAAAATAAAGTTACAATTACGGTAGATATGTTGTGCATAAAGATAGTGCTGCATATCAAGCGATTTATGTTAAACAGACGGAGGATATAGATAATGCAAATATCAAAGCGTATGCAAGGTGTAAGCGGAAGTGCTATAAGAGAGCTTTTCAAGCTGTTGGGAGACCCCGAAATAATCTCGTTCGGTGGCGGAAACCCCGCAGTACAATGCTTCCCCAAAGAAGAAATAATGACGATTACCGAAGAACTCCTTCGTGAAAAATCCGACATATTGCTTCAATACGGTGCAACAGAGGGCTATCTTCCCCTTCGCAAGGCGTATATAGAAAAGATTCTGCCCGACCTGAGACTTACCGCAAAGCTTGAAAACGTGCTTGCACTGACCGGTTCCATGCAGGGACTTGATTTAATCTGCAAAGCCGTTATCAATCCCGGTGACGTTGTACTTGTAGAAGAACCCAGTTTCCTCGGTGCTTTACAGACTTTCACCGTTGCACAGGCAAAGCTTGTTCCCGTACCCCTTCATACCGACGGTATACATGTGGATGAACTTGAAGAACTGGTTAAGGAATATAAGCCTGTGATGTTCTATACAATCCCCACATTCCAAAACCCCACAAGCTGGGTTTCCGGTGTTGAAGCAAGAAAGGCTATCGCAAGACTTGCCGCCGAATACAATATGCTCGTTATCGAGGATGACCCCTATGCCGCACTGCGTTTCAGCGGTGAAAAGCTCCCCACCATCAAGAGCTTTGATACGAGCGATAATGTAATTCTTCTTTCCAGTTTTTCAAAGACTATTTCGCCCGGTCTGCGTGTTGCACTCTGCTGCGGCAACAGCGAACTCATTCATAAAATGACCATCGCAAAGCAGGGTTCGGACACTCACTCCCCCAACCTCAATCAGGCGATAATTGCCGAATATCTCAATCGTGACCTGCTTCCCAAGCACATTGAGGATATTTCCAAGGTCTATGCACATAGTGCTTCCATCATGGTTGAAGCAATGGAGCAGCACTTCCCCGAATGGGTACATTACGAAAAACCCGTAGGCGGATTGTTTATCTGGTGTACCCTCCCCGAAGGTTGGGATTGCCAGCAATTGTTCAAGCGTGCGGTCGAACATAAAGTTGCTTTCGTCCCCGGCGAACCTTTCTTCACAGTACCCGGCAAGGGCAAGAATACCTTCAGGCTTAACTTCTCTGCCGAACCCGAAGAAAGAATCCGTCAGGGCATAGAACGACTCGGCACGCTCATTAAAGAAATGGATGCCGAAAGGACTAAATAAATGGATAATCTTAAAAATACTCCCCCTTTGAAGAATGCTTACGAGGTTCTCGAAGAAAGAGGTTACTTAAAACAATGCTCGCATCCCGAGGAGCTTAAAGAGCTTTTGGGCAAAGAACGATTGACTTTCTACATCGGCTTTGACCCCACTGCCGAAAGCCTTACCGTAGGTCATTACGTCGCTATGTGCGTTATGGCACATATGCAGCGCTGCGGTCATCGCCCCATCGTATTGTTGGGCGGCGGTACTGCCATGATTGCAGACCCGTCAGGTAAAACCGAACTGCGTAAACTTTTAAGCGTTGAAGAACTCGATTACAACGTTGAATCAATTAAAAAACAGATGTCCCGTCTTATTGATTTCGACGGTGAAAACGGTGCAATTCTTGTAAACAATGCCGAATGGCTTCGTAACTTGAATTTCATGGACTTCATGCGTGATATTGCCGTGCATTTCTCTGTAAACGAAATGCTGCGTGCCGAGTGTTATAAGCAGCGTTATGAACGCGGTCTTACCTTCTTTGAATTCAGTTACATGCTGATGCAGAGCTATGACTTCCTCTGCCTTAACAGAAAGTACGGCTGTGAACTTGAAATGGGCGGCGACGACCAGTGGAGCAATATCCTCGGCGGCGCAGACCTTATTCGCCGTAAGGAAAGAAAGCGTGCCTACGCTCTCACCACAAGACTCCTTACCACTGCCGACGGTAAAAAGATGGGTAAGACCGAAAAAGGTGCTGTTTGGCTTTCAAAAGAACGTACACCCGTATTCGATTTCTATCAGTATTTCAGAAATATTGACGATGCCGACGTTAAAACCTGCCTGAGCCTGTTGACATTCATCCCCATGGACGAGGTCAATGCGCTTTGTGCGCCCGATGCCGATATAAATGAAGCAAAGCGTGTCCTTGCTTATACCGTTACTGCTCAGGTTCACGGCGAAGAAGAAGCTGCCAAAGCAGCCGAGGCGGCAGCCGCACTGTTCAGCGGTAAGGGTAGCATAGAGCATATGCCCACATTCACCCTCTCCGATGCTCAAATCGAAGAAACCGGCATGGCTCTTACAAAACTCCTTGTCCTCTCCGGCATTGAAAAATCCAATTCCGCCGCTATTCGCTCCATCAAAGAGGGCGGTATCAGCGTTGACGATGTTAAAGTTACCGATACCCATATGACCCTCGATGCGGATAAACTTAGCGACGGTATTATCCTTAAAAAAGGTAAAAAGACTTTCATGCGTCTGTTGAAAAACTAATGACGCTTAAACCGTATAAAACTGTAAAATCGATATCGGAAACCGAGTTTGTTATCAATAAATCACGCTTTATCGGAAGATGCTTTCCCGTGTCCGATGAAGCCGATGCTCTCGCCAAACTCGAACAGGTGCGTAAGCTCCATTATGACGCAACCCATAATTGCTGGGCTTATAACCTCAGAAACGGTATAATGCGTTTTTCCGATGACGGCGAACCCGGCGGTACGGCAGGTATGCCCATTATGGATACACTGATTCGTTCGAATACCCTCGATGCACTCATTGTCGTTACCCGATACTTCGGCGGCATTTTGCTCGGTAGCGGCGGACTCGTCAGAGCCTACTCTCGCAGTGCTTCCGATGCTCTGTCGGCTTCTGCCGTAGTTAATATGATTCCGTGTAACCAAATCGAGTTTACCGTTGACTATTCTCGCTATGGCAGTATCGAATTGTTCGTTCGCTCCTGCTCCACCGTTAAAGCTACCGATTTTACCGATGTTGTTAAGTTCTCCTGCCTGGTTCCCTTTGAATCGTCCGATGCTTTCATCGCCGATATTATCAACCGAACCGACGGAAGAAGTAACCCTCGTATTATTTCCGAGGAGTATATAGCTAAATAACTTCAAAAACACATTCGTTTGTGCTATAATGAAGTGAGAAAATACCCTTTCAGGAGGTTATTATTATGAATATTTCAATCACCAGAGCAACAGAGCTTAAAACCAAGCCCACTCTCGAAGAAGAAGCTTCTCTCGGCTTCGGTAAAAAATTCTCCGATCATATGTTCATGATGAACTATGATGACGGTGTTTGGCATGACGCTCGTATCGTTCCTTATCAGAAGCTCAGCTTCGATCCTTCCTGCGCTGTTTTCCATTATGCTCAGGAAATCTTTGAAGGTCTCAAGGCTTATCGTGCCGATGACGACCGCATCCTTATGTTCCGTGCAAGAGATAACGCTATCCGTCTTAATAACTCGGCAAAGCGTCTGTGCATGCCCGAAATCGATGTAGAAGATAACTATGAAGCTATGCGTCAGCTCGTTCAGGTCGAACGTGACTGGGTTCCCCATAGTGCCGGTACCAGCTTGTATCTGCGTCCCACTATGATAGCTACCGATGCCGCTCTCGGCGTCCATGCTTCCCACAGCTACCTGTACTATATCATCTGCGCCCCCTCCGGTGCTTACTATAAGGCAGGTCTCGCTCCTATCCGTATCCGTGTTGAGGATAAATTCGTCCGTGCCGTCCGCGGCGGTACAGGCTCCGCTAAAACCGGCGGTAACTATGCTTGCTCCATCTTGGCAGGTGCGGAAGCCGAAAAGGAAGGCTACAGTCAGGTTCTCTGGCTCGATGGCGAACATCTTAAATATGTTCAGGAAGTCGGTGCTATGAATATGATGTTCCTTATCGACGGTAAACTCGTTACCGCTCCCCTTGAGGATACCATCCTCCCCGGCATCACTCGCCGCAGTGTCATGACTCTCGCTCATGAAATGGGTATCGAAGTCGAAGAACGTCCTCTCTCCGTCGATGAACTCATCTCCGCAGGCGAAAACGGTAAGCTTACAGAAGCTTTCGGTACAGGTACCGCTGCCGTCGTCTCCCCCGTCGGTGAACTCGCTTACCGTGATAAGCATATCTATCTCGGTGATAAAACCGTCAATAACGGTATCGGCGAACTTACTATGAAGCTCTACAACACCCTTACAGGTCTCCAGTGGGGCAGAATCAATGATACCCACGGCTGGGTTACAGATATCGATAAATAATCTTTGTTTTTCTAAATCGGAGCATACTTTTGCTCCGATTTTTTTCTTTTGCCATAATTATGTCGTAAATAACACTGTTTTCCCGTTTTCGGCGTCAATCTATTCATCTTGCCGTCATGTTCTTCATTTGCGCCGAGTAATTACGCTCATTTTGCTGTCCGTTTGCTCTCTAAAAATTTTTTGTTTCTATTTTATATTTTTCAATAATGCTTGACTTTCCGGGGGGGGGATTTAGTATAATGCAAATAATCACAATTCCATCAAATGGAAAGAAAGGATTAATCATGAAAAAGAACAAAAAAATGACATCCATCATCGTTATCGCTTGCGTTCTGGCTCTGTGCGGTGCTGTAGTCGGTATTATCCGTCTCGCTTCACCTTTGCGTGTCAACACACTTTTAGCCGACCGCACCATGCTCGCCGAAAACACGACCGCTCTTAAATCGGTCAGTGACGTTATCGCCGTAATAAGCATCAATGCCAAAGGTGAAAATGTTCTCTTTACCGATGAGGAGGACGGCAGCGTAGATTTCGGGTACACGAAAACCGAAGCCACGATTTTAAGTCTTTTCGGCGAATCTACATTGAACGTCGGAGATGTTATCACCATCACGGAGGAATGTTACACAACCGATGCAGGAACAACGCTTTGGACTCAGCAGGGTTATCTCCCCATGAATACAGGCAAAACCTACCTCGTTTTCCTCAAGGCTTATGACAGTGACAGCGACTATTCCGGTATGTATTTCCCCGTTGACCTCGAACACGGCAAATACATCATTCCCGATAATTTGAGTCTCGACACGCTCTCTACACTTGAACAGGATAGATCCGCTCTTGAAGTCGGCGATGAAACCAACTTAACCGACTATGCCGCATGGTACGATGAAATCGTCCGCAGCTACCTCAACGAAACACTTTAACATCTCTATTAAGCCTTATTTTTGACAAGCCGAGACCATAAATCTCGGCTTTATATTATTT